>NZ_JBFRCY010000111.1:0-12843 GCF_052113305.1 Terriglobus sp. YAF25 | reverse complement strand
CCTCAGAACCGCGCGGTGCGCGGGTGGTGTAGGAGACCGAAAATTCAAGCCCGGCTACGAGCGAACGAACACCGGCCACAAGAGTCGACTTACCCGAGCCGGAAGGCGCGGAGATGATAAAGAGAATGCCTGCCATCAGAAGGAATGTTTCTTTTGGAAAGTGTACATAACACGGTGCCTTCCATGTTTCGCAAGGAAGCGAGTCGGTAGAAAAGCAGATTTCTCCGTTCCCTACGGTCACTCCGAAATGACAAAAAGGGAGGACCGGCTAGAGCATTTTCCCTGTTACTGGGTATCCCGGAAGAGCGATAAGGAGGCGTTTTCATTGCGGAAAACGCCCTATAGATGCGGGAGCCCTACGCTACACCTACAGGGAAAATGCTCTATCCCACAACTAGCGCCCAAGAACCAGGAACTAGCAACCGGGCGGCATAGCCGCCCTTATTCCAGGTTCTGGACTTGTTCCCTTGCCTTTTCGATCACCGTCTTCAGCTCCAGGCCAAGCTCGGTGATCCTGAGACCATTCGCCGTATTGGCTCCGCTGGTCTTGGAGAGCAGCGTATTTGATTCCCGGTTCAGCTCCTGAAGCAGAAAATCGAGCTTCTTCCCCAACTCTCCACCAGCGGCGAGCAGGCCACGGAAGTGGTCGACATGGGTCTTCAGCCGGACAATCTCCTCTTCTACGTCACTGCGTTCGGCCATCACCGCAGCCTCGGAGAGCAAGCGCTCTTCGCTGATACCGGCACCTTCGGTCAGTTCCGCAATCCGCGTCCGGATACGCTCGTAATAGCTGGCACGCACGTCAAGCCGCAACGTGTTAACTTCATCTGCCACGGCCCCGATACGCACCATGCAGGCATCGAGTTCGGCTACCAGGGCCGCACCCTCCTGCGCTCGCATTGACCGCAGCGAGGCGATCAGCGGCTCCACCTCCTGCAGCACCGCTGCCTCAATCTGCTCCGGCTTCAGCTCAGAATCTTCGCCATCCGAGCTGAAGACACCAGGCATGCGCAGAATGCTGGAGAGATCCGGATCTCCGGAAAGATTATTCTCCTCTGCCGCACGGCGGTACGCCTCAACATAGGCAGCCACCGTGGAACGGTCATACTGCAGTGTGCGCTGGCGCTGGCGATCGAGCTGCAGCGTTACCTCAACGTGGCCGCGGCGCAACTGCTCTTTCAGCAGTTTGCGAAGCTGCATCTCTAATGCATCGCAACCTGCCGGAAGGCGCATATGGAGATCGAGGAAACGGTGGTTGACACTCTTCAGCGAGAGCGTAAATCCCACGCCCTCAGCCACACTGCCTTGAATACGGGCAAAGCCCGTCATCGAATATGCAAGACTCATGCGGTCCCTTCTGCAACAGTTTCAACAGCCCGGTCGGTGACGAACTGCAAGTCATACAGCCGCTTGTAGGTGCCGGAGAGCTGTAGCAGCTCCTCGTGCGACCCAATCTCGGTAATCTGCCCGTGTTCGATGATGACGATGCGGTCGGCTCGGCGAACCGTGCTCAGCCGATGCGCGATGACGAATACTGTACGTCCCTGCATCAGATTGGCCAGCGCGGCCTGCACCAGAGCCTCACTTTCCATATCCAGCGCCGAGGTCGCCTCGTCCAGAATCAGGATGGGCGCATTCTTCAGCAAGGCTCGCGCAATCGCAAGCCGCTGGCGTTCTCCGCCAGAGAGACGCGCCCCCTTTTCGCCGATCATAGTGTCGTAGCCGTTCGGCAACCGCTCAATGAAGTCGTGCGCCAGAGCCGCCTTCGCCGCCTCCTGTACCCGGGCTAATGGGACATCGGGCTGGCCATACGCGATATTGTTGCGCACCGTGTCATTGAATAGAACGGTCTCCTGCGTCACCTTGCCGATCAGCTTGCGCAGCGATGCAATGGTTACGTCGCGCAGATCGTGACCATCGAACGTGATTGCTCCTTCAGTCACATCGAAGAAGCGCGGAATCAGGTTCACCAGCGTCGACTTGCCGGCGCCGCTGGGACCGACAAAGGCGATCACTTCGCCGCGCTTTACATCCAGATTGATGTCGCGCAGCACCTGCTTCTGTTCATGGTCGACCTCGTAGGCGAAGCCGACATGCTGAAATCGAATTTCGTTCTGGAAGCCCTGCAGGGGAAGCGCCTTCTTCTTTTCGGTCACATCATCCTGCGCGTCCATGAACCGGAAGATCTCATCACTGGCGCCGAGGGCTTGCTGGAAGCTGTTGTAGAACATGGCGAACTTGCGGACCGGGTCATACAACGTGAATACGGCCACCAGAAATGAGATGAATGATCCGGCTTCAGATTGGCGCGGAAGAGACGACGCGCTGCCTTACGGAAGCGGTTCATCTCCCATAGTTCCATTCCGAACGCCTTCACAATGCGGTTGCCGGTAATCGTCTCATGCAGGATGTTCTGAATCTCGGCGAGCTTATCCTGGCCTTTCCGTGTGGAGCTCCGCACACTGCGACCAATGCGCCGCGCCGACGAGATCACTACCGGTACAAACAGCAGGAGCACCCAGCTCAGCCTGCCGCCCATCAGAACCACAACCACCGCCGTCCACAACAGCGTGAAGAATTGCTGCAGCAGTTCGCTCAATACAGACGACATCGCAACCTGGACTTTCTCGATGTCGTTGATCAGCGTGGAAAGCAGCGTACCCGTCGTGTGCCTCTGAAAGAACGCAACCGACCGGCGAAGTACGGCGTTATAAAGGTCGTTGCGCAGGTCCGTGATCATGCCGAAGCCGGCATAGTTCACCAGATAGGTCCCCAGAAGCAGATACGGCCGCGCGTACAGCAGCAGCCTCCAGATGCGCCTCAAATGCGCACCCCCAGACCGAAGTTGGTAATGGGAGACATCCGTCTTATTCTAATCAGCGCCCCAAAGGCGTGCCGGTCGCCCATCAGCGCGGCATATCCCTGTGGCCGCTCTTCACCCGATAGCCCTCGGCCTCCAGCCGTTTCTTCATCTCTTCGGCGATTGCGACCGAGCGGTGCTGGCCACCAGTACATCCGAAGGCGATCGTCAGGTAGCTCTTCCCTTCCTTGACGTAGAACGGCAGCAGAAACTTCATCAGGTCGGTGGTCTTGTCCAGGAACTCCTTCGTCTGCGGGAAGCGTTTGACGTAGCGCGCCACTTTGGGGTTCAGCCCGGTTTCCTTGCGGAACTCGGGGATGAAGTGCGGATTCGGCAGGAAGCGCACATCGAAGACCAGGTCAGCCTCCGGGGGCACACCATTCTTGAAGCCGAAGCTGATGGAGCTCACCAGCAGGTTCTGATCGGTATCTCCACGATCGAATTGCTGGTTGATGTGGGTACGCAGCTCGTGGACATTGAACTTGGTGGTGTCCAGAATCACATCGGCCACATTCCGGATGGGATCGAGCCGCTTCCGCTCCCGCTGAATCGACTGCAGCACCGTATCGTTCCGCCCCAGTGGATGAGGCCTGCGCGTCTCGCTGAACCGGCGCAACAGCACCTCGTCGGTCGCCTCCAGGAAGACAACTCTGGTGTCCAGTACTTCGCGGACTTCTTTCAGGATTGCGGGAAACGCGTCGAGCTTCATGCCCTCGCGCACATCTACTACCAGAGCTGCACGATCGATCTCATGCGACTGCCGCACCAGGTCGGCAAACCTGGGAACCAGTTCCAGCGGCAGATTGTCAACCGAGTAGAACCCAAGATCCTCAAATGCCTTCAGAGCGCTGAGCTTGCCGGAACCGGACAAGCCCGTCAGAATGACGAGCCTGTCCTTTCCGTCCGATTTTTTCTTTGGGGATGCCGCCCGCGTACCCTTCTTTGGCATGGAGAGATGCTACTACGCCGGAGTCTCGATGAGCTCCATCTTGCCGTCACGCATCCGATGCAGCACTAGCAGCTGCCCCGTCCGGTTACGGAAGATAAAGATATCCCTATCGCGGTAGTGTGCTTCCTTCAGCGCCTCCTCCAGGGTCATGGGGCGCATCGCTACCGAATCCAGCGAGCGAACGATGTGTGGCTCCGGCAGGCTGGCTGCCTGCGGGAAGCTATGCGCGATCACGGAGAGCTTGCCGTTGGCGCTGCCGTTCAGCTTCGGCCTGGGTCTTCAGCTTTTTGGTGACAACGACCTTTCGTGCGGTGTATTCCACGTGCATATTGGGCACCTCTTTCTAAGGTCTGGTTAGACGCGACTAGCGTACTCTGCGTTTATGCGTACTGGGAATCTGCATTTCTTCCCGGTACTTTGCGACGGTACGACGAGTAATCTGAATTCCCTGCCGCTGCAGCTCAGCAGCCAGGTAGTCGTCCGTATAAGGCTGGCGCGGATCCTCTTCCTCAATCAGCTTCTTTACCTTCCGTTTGAGCAATAGCAGGGGAAGGTCGCCACCTTCAGGCCCATTCACTCCTTCCGAGAAAAAGAAACGAAGCTCGTATACGCCCTGCGGCGTATGGACATATTTGTTCGACACCGCACGGCTGACCGTAGACGGATGTACACCGATCTCCTCGGCGACTTCCTTGATCATCATTGGCCGCAGACCGTCGATGCCCTTCTCTAGAAAGTCATGCTGGCGGCGCACAATCGCCTCGCAGGTGCGCACGATCGTATTCTTCCGCTGTTCGATATTCCGCAATAACTGGATCGCCGAACGATACCGCTCCTTGACGTACTCCTTCAGGTCACGGTCGGCATCCTTCTGGTGCATCATGCGGCGATAGCCCGCATTCAACCGCAGCGCCGGCATATCCTCTTCATTCATCACCACCACGTACTCATCGCCGCGCTTTACAAAGGCGACATCGGGCTCAATCAGCCGCGTCTCCGTATTGTTGTAGCGCTGGCCTGGACGAGGATCGAGCGAGCGGATCACATCCACCGCCTCCTGCACTGTCTCCGGCGACTGCGCGCACTCCTTCACAAGCTCGCGCATGTCCTTTTTCTGCAGCAGAGACAGATGTTGCTGCACGATCGCATCGGCGATCCGCATGACACAGCTACGATGCTCTGCCGCCAGCTTCTCAACATCCTCGACACGGCGATCGATCTCGACAGAGAAGTCGTCCTCATGCTCCTTCTGGGCGCGGGAGGTGGCACGCCGCTCGGCAGCCGCCTCGGCCTCGCGTTCACGCGCGGCAAGCTGCATCAGCAGGCATTCCTTGAGATCACGCGCTCCCACGCCGGCGGGGTCAAGTGTTCCGATCACCTTGTGAGCTTCTTCCAGAGCCGCCTCGGAATGCTCAATCCCCTGCTCTCGTAAAGCCGTGGCAAGCTCTTCGTCGGTAGCAACGAGATACCCGTTCTCATCCAGGTTGCCGATCATCAGTTCCGCGGCGGATCGCACCTCGTCCGGCAGGCTGACGGAGCCGAGCTGCCACAGCAGATGGTCCGTCAGTGTGCTTGGCTTGGAAAGAAAGTTCTCGAAGGAGGGCTTGTCCAGCTCCTCAGCGCCCAGATTTCCTGTCCGGAAACCGGGGTCCAGATACTCCTGGAAGTAGCTGCCGAAGTCGATCTCCTCAAAGGGATCCTTCTCTTCCTTGACGGCAGTTTCTTCGGCGCTCCGCTCGCGGTCGCCCTCGCGCCCGGCGAGCTCTTCGAAGGAAGGATCGTTGCTCTCGATCTCCTCAAGGACAGGGTTCTCGACGATTTCAGTGTTGATCATCTCCCTGAGCTCAAGCTTGTTCAGAGCCAACACGCTGACCATCTGCATCAGGCCAGGCGTCAACACCTGGCGTTGGGAGATCTTTACGTTGAGCTTGGGTTGGAGGAGCACTCTTTGTTACTGGATCCCTTCTTTATCTCCGCGGCAGGGGTCTCTCCGACCGTGTGCCGTAGTCTACACCCGCATGCAGGCTTGTAAAGTGGGGGTTGTACTACAACGAAAACCCCTCTCCCAAATAGATGCGCTTGACCTCCGGATCGCGTCCAAGTTCACCCGGAGTTCCCTCCCGGAAAATTTTGCCCTCATTAATAATGTAGGCACGGTCGGTGACACTCAGCGTCTCGCGGACATTGTGGTCGGTAATCAGGACGCCGATCCCGCTGGTCTTCAGGTCAAAGATAATCTCCTGCAGATCCAGCACCGCGATCGGATCGATTCCTGAAAATGGCTCATCCAGAAGGATGAAGGCCGGCTGGATGCACAGGCACCGGGCGATCTCTACACGCCGGCGCAGACCGCCGGAAAGCGCATAGCCCTGGGTCTTGCGAACGGGGCCTAGATTCAGCTGTTCGATCAGCTTTTCCAGGCGCGTCCGCCGGGTCTCCGGCGAGAGCTGTTGCGCCTCCAGAACAGCCATAATATTCTCTTCGACCGAGAGCTTACGGAAGACCGAAGGCTCCTGCGGCAGATAGCTGATGCCGAACTTCCGAGCCCGCATATACATGGGAACCCGGCTGATATCGGCGCCGTCTGAGAGCACCCGGCCGATATCGGGCCTCACCAGGCCCACCATCATGTAGAAACTTGTCGTCTTTCCCGCCCCATTGGGGCCAAGCAGGCCGACGACCTCGCCCTGGCTGACGTGCAGGCTGACCCCGCGTACTACCGGGCGGCCGCCGTAGCTCTTTCCGATCTCATCTGTCGACAGCCTGCGCATTACTTCACCTGCGTTTCGGTGCGCACACGCCGGTCGCTCGCGCCCGATACAACCACGCTACCATCCGCTGCGTGGAAGCTCAATTGCGTCCCCGTGATCGTCCCCTGTTGTGGATCCACCACTTTGGGGGACCCGGTAAGCACGGCCAACCCATCGGCCGCCGTATAGACCAGTTGGCCACCCGTTCCGCGACGCTGCCCCTGCTCGATCACAACATCTTCTTTGGCGACTACCCGCTCCACACTGCCGCTGAAATCAGCCGTTTTTGCTTTGGTGGGAGAAAGAAAGACCGTCGCCTGCCGCGCGCTGATGGTGCCGTCGGCGCTGTCCATCCGAACAGGTCCGGCAAACTCCACCTGGTGTTGGGCTTCGCTGAAGCTCATCTCGCGGGCAGTAATGCGATAGACCGCCGAGGGACGCTTCGGCGTAGCCGCCGAGACCAGCACTGCTCGCACCATGCCGTTGCCTGCCTCGGCCATAGCCGTATGCTTCCCACGGTCAAGCGTGATCGCGGGAGCCTCGACCTGTGAGTTCGACTGCCACAGGCGCGCCGGCCGGGCTCCACCGGTAAAGATCGCCAGCTCGTCCTGAGGTCTCCACTCAGCCCGGTCCGCGGTTACGTGCATGGGGTCGCTGCCGCGGGTATAGTTCGCCTTCACATTGCCAATGGCCCAGGTCTGCTGCGTCTGGCGCTGCATCTGGATCCGTTCCGCCTCTACACTTCCGTCTCCGTCGCCGACGCGCGGATGTCCGGTCAGCTCAATCAGACCATCCTGCTTCAACATGGCCTGGTCGCCCGTGGCCCTGCTCTGCCGAGGCTGTCCCTTCACCACGCTGGCCTGCGTCACCGTCACGCCGCCGGACATCGTGCCCGATTCCACCTCATTGGCGGCATTCAGGGCGACGTCGATACGATCCGAAGCGCCGGTCTGGGTGACACCCTTCGCTGAGACCGATTCCATGCGGGCATGACCCTCACCATGGACATGCGACGCACGAGGACGCCGGTCGCCGGCAAACTGCGCGGTCAGCAGATCAGCCTGGAAGTGGCTGCGTGCGCCATCGGCAACGCTCAGCACGTTGGCATCTCCCTCAGCTACCGCTGAACGCAGCACGGAATTCTTCTCCACCTGTTCGAAGTGGAGATCGACCTTGGCCGCGCGCAGATCCCGCGAGGTCCGCTTACCCTCCGCATCTGTCAGATGCACGCCCCCGGTCAGGTGGGCGACCTTTGCCAAGCTGCCTGGCCCGAATTCCACCAGCGCCTCGGACGCATCGCCGCGCGAACTCCGTTCGCCTGTGTTCTGCTCCGTGTGCACTGTCCCCTGAAGCCGAACCTGTTCCGGCTCACTGCGGGCGCTCAGCCATGTCTCGCTGCGCTGCGCAGTCAGCAGACGGCCATCATTGGAGGTCACCTTAAGCCCTCCAGAGGTTTCAATCCGCTCGGCCGAGCCATCCCGGCGGAGATGCACCGTCGCCTCAGCTGCTTCGCCAACGGAGTCACCCTGCACCATCCGGGTCTGCTTCAGTTGCGCAATCTGTCCCTTGCGGTCGAGCTGAGCCCATCCGGCGAACATCTGAACCTGACGGCCCTTGGCCTCAGTCGTCGCGTCCACGGCAGAATGCAGTACCAGCAGCCCGGTATCGGTGCTGTAGTCGGCGCCGGTAGCGTGGCCGCTTACCCCTTTGGCGACAAACTCGATTGGCTTTTCGGTGGCTGCGAGACCCAATTTCTGCAGAAAGACCAGACCGCTGGTCTTCACATGAACGGCCGCCTGCTCTTCTTTGCCTTCAGGAGAGTCCAGGTCGAGGTGGACCTCGCCGTCCGCCTGGATGACGCCGTTGCTCTGGTCGTAGACGAACTCATTGCTGCTGATGCGGTCGATCCTGGAGCCGTCATGCACGATGATGTTGACGTCGTGTAGCGTCACCTTACCGTCGGTCCGTTGAATCATCTTCGACGCATGTACGGTAAATAACGTGCGACCCTTGACGCTCTGGGAATAGGTGAATCCGTTCGTCGATTGCTTGATATCGACCCCGAGCTTTGCCGGGATCTTCCTCAGAAAACTTCCTGTCCGATACCGCGCATAGCCAATAAAGCCCGCCACCAGCAAGAGCAGCGCGCCCGCACCGACCAGCAGCCACATCCGCAATCGCTCAACCGTAATCCGCATTCCGTGCCACATCTATTCTCTCACCGGCCTACAATGAAGCCTGCATGAGCGATCAACTCTACCTTTCCCTCTGGTTTCCGAACTTCCGGCTGGAAGCGTTGCCCGCCGCTCTGATCAGCGTCCTGCAGCAGTTTGCCCGTATCTCCGGCGATAGCCGCGTCTCCGCGGCATCCGCCATTCCCATTGACTGGACCGAGTCGCCCACCTACCAGCGCATCTATGTCAACGACGAGCGTTCCGAGGAAAGCGACGACGCCAGGATCGAAAATGCCGTCCGCGAAGCCACAGAACAGCTACATGACGACACCGCCTACGAGTTCGAGATGAAGTGGCAGCTCTGGCTGCCGGAGTCCGTCGGGGGCTTTGACACCACCTGGCGGTTGCAGCCCTATACCGTCAAGGTCAGCGGCTTTGGCCCGGAGTTTGACGAAGGCGCCTACGACCAGAACGGCCATATCCGCGTTGACTTCGGCCTCGACACACCATGGGTTCTGGAAGACGAGGATCTCGACAAAACCGCCCAACAAAAAATCCAACAGAACATCGAGAAACTTCTGGCCTTCACTCTGTCGGTTGAGAAACATAGCGGCATCTCCAGCCGCCTGCTCTGGACCGAATCCGGAGAGCCGCTGGCCGAAAAACTGGTTGCCAGTCTGCAACGGCTGAATTAGAACGCCGGATAGCCACGAAGGCGTTTGGGAGAGAAGCAGATTCTCCGCTTGCGCTACGAGATGACAAACAAAACTACGGTTCGAACTTTGCGTTCGAATATCGCCCATCGCTTGTCGCGACGCATGGGGCACCCCGAGTGCGGGCTCACCAAATTTGTCACCACACGGTATGGATTGGCTCTGGAACGAAATCTATCCCTGACGCGTTATGTCCTCAACAAAACTGGCGGCAGATCCACTGCTCCCTGCTAAGTTAGTGCGTAACAGCAACATCTCTGTACCTGGATGCCATCCCTTCCCCAAGGAGCGACATGGGTCACCACCCGGCCAAATTGGCCAGTACGCCTGTCTCGCGGCGCACCACGGTCATCTATGTCACTGCCCTGCTGCTCATCGCAAGTCTCTCCATCAGCTCACACCTGCTGACCGATGCCATCATCCAACGTCAGGCCGCTACCGCCGGCACGGTGAACATGGCAGGCAGACAACGGATGCTTGCGCAGCGTATCTTCCGCATCTCCCTGCAGATGGCCGATGGCTCCGAAGATTTTGTCCGGGCCCGGGTGGAGCTCATCAATGCCATTACCCAGATGGAACGGGAGCGCGAAAACCTATTGCACGGCTCCGTCTCTCCACACATCCTCGCGCCCTCCACGCCGCGGCTGCAGACCATTTACTTCGACCAGAAAGACTCCCTCGAAGACCTCGGGAACCAGTTCCTCGACCGCGCCAAGCACCTCGCGGCTACCCGGCATGAAGAAGTCAGCCTCAGCAGCAAGGACCTGGCTGCAATCGGCTTCCTTCTGGAGCAAAAGCTCTTGCCTGCATTGGAGGCCTCGGTTGCCGCCTATCAGGCAGACAGCGAAGAGGCGATCCAGCGGCTGAAGCAGACCACGCTGCTCCTGCTTTGCCTCATGTTGCTCCTGCTGCTCGCCGAGGCGCTGTTCCTCTACCGGCCGCTCTTCCACCGGCTCAAGGTCTCCTACGATGCCCTCATCACCGCCGCGCGCACCGATCCTCTGACCGGGTCCCTGAACCGCCGGGCCTTTCTGGAAGAGTGCGCCAACATCTTTCAACGGTTTCGGCGCACCGGTTCTCCCATCTCCATGCTGGCTATGGATCTTGATCACTTCAAATCGATCAACGATACCTGGGGCCATGCCACCGGAGACCGCGTTATCCTCGAGTTCGTCGCCGCCACCCTGAGCTGTCTTCGACCGCACGACCGTATGGGCCGCCTTGGAGGCGAGGAGTTCTCCATCCTTCTTCCCAACACACTGCCTGAGACTGCCTTCGCACTTGCCGAGTCCATCCGCTCGACCGTGGCTTCAGTCCCGGTCACCTCCGATACCGGAGAAGAGCTCCACTTTTCCGTTTCGATCGGCATTGCGGCCTCCTTTCCAGGCGACGGCGACATCTTTGCCGTACTAGCCCGTGCTGACCGTAACCTCTACGCAGCTAAGGAACAAGGCCGCAATCGGGTCGCTGTGACGTAGCCGCAGGCTGGGCGCCCGACACACCCATTTCGTCCAACTGCTCTACAATCTCAAGAACATGATCGTGTCACCCGTACCTGAGGCACTTACCTTCGACGACGTCCTGCTTGTTCCTGCGTACTCTGACGTTGTCCCCACGCAGGTTTCCACGCAGACCCGTCTTACCGCCAACATCATGCTGAATATTCCGCTGATGTCGGCCGCGATGGACACCGTAACCGAGTCCCGTCTGGCCATCGCTATGGCGCAGCAGGGCGGTATGGGGGTCGTCCACCGCAATCTCACGATCGAGTCCCAGGCAAGCGAGATCGACAAGGTCAAGCGCTCTGAGTCCGGCATGATCGTTGATCCGGTAACCATCGGACCCGATCAGCCGATCGCGGACGCCCTTGATGTGATGCGGCGCTACAAGATCTCCGGCGTTCCGGTCACACGCAACCGCAAGCTGGTCGGTATCTTGACCAACCGCGACCTCCGCTTCGTCTCCCGCACCGATCTCCGCATCGACGAGGTAATGACCAAAAAC
The DNA here is from genome assembly GCF_052113305.1 of Terriglobus sp. YAF25. Classification (NCBI taxonomy): domain Bacteria; kingdom Pseudomonadati; phylum Acidobacteriota; class Terriglobia; order Terriglobales; family Acidobacteriaceae; genus Terriglobus; species Terriglobus sp. YAF25. The sequence goes on along the minus strand of NZ_JBFRCY010000111.1, from coordinate 1,393 downwards.
AACCTCATTACCGTCCCGGTCGGCACGACCCTGGAGCAGGCTGAACAGATCCTCCACCAGCATCGCGTGGAGAAGCTTCTGGTGGTCAACGACGCCTACGAGCTGAAGGGCCTGATCACCGTCAAAGACATCCAGAAGAAGTTGAAGTATCCCAACGCCTGCAAGGACGACCAGGGCCGTCTGCGTGTCGCCGGAGCCATTGGCGCCACGGGTGACTTCCTGGAGCGCGCGGCTGAGCTGATCAAGGCCCGCGTCGACGCGCTCGCCATCGACTCCGCACACGGCCACTCCAGCCGCGTTCTGGAGGCTGTCGCTGAGTGCAAGAGGCGCTTCCCCAACGTTGACCTCATCGCCGGCAACATTGCCACCTACGAGGGTTGCGCTGCTCTCATCGAAGCCGGCGCCGACGCTGTGAAGGTAGGCATTGGACCTGGCTCCATCTGGTGTGAGACCATCCTTTACCAGGGCCGCAGCTTCAAGGCCTACCGCGGCATGGGCTCACTCTCTGCAATGGCGCAGGGATCGGGCGAGCGGTACTTCCAGGGCAAAGACGACATGAATGGGCAGGCGGAGCGGCAGTCGATCACTGCTCCCGAGACGACGAACTCCAACCGGCTCGCCAAGTTTGTTCCTGAGGGCATCGAAGGGCGCGTACCGCATCGCGGACCGCTGGAGAACATGGTCTACCAGCTTGTCGGCGGCCTGCGCTCCGGCATGGGCTATCTGGGCTGCGGTACGATTCCGGATCTCCAGAAGAACGGCCGCTTCATTCGCATCTCCGGCGCCGGTCTGCGCGAGTCGCACGTCCACGATGTCATCATTACGCGCGAAGCGCCCAACTACCACGTCGAATAGAGCATTTCTCCTGTAGGTGTAGTGCAGGGTTTATGCATCTATGGCGTTTTCCTTAATGAAAACGCCGCTGCACACTCCTCCCGGGATGCCCAGCAACAGGAGAAATGCTCTAGATGACTGTTTTCCTTAGAAGGCCTTCCAATCTGGAATCACGCACCGGTGTGCGGTGGCTCCTCTATGCCTGGCTTCCGGCCGTCATCATGGTCGCCGCCATCATCACGGAGTCCACACACACCTTCTCGGCGGCCAACACCGATGGCATGTTCAGGCCGATCTGGGAAGCCATCTTCGGTAAAGTGGATACCCCCCGCTGGCAGGAGATCCACCACTACATCCGCAAAACCGGCCACTTTACCGGATATGGCCTGCTGTGCATCACCTGCCTGCGTGGCTGGCTGCTGACCTTCGCCCGCAGTCTGCGGCATATGGCTATCGGCGCATGGCGCGCACGCTCTGCACTCATGGCGATTTGCACGACGGTCTTTGTCGCCTCCAGCGATGAGTTGCACCAGTACTTCATGCCAGATCGCACCGGAAC
>NZ_JBFRCY010000110.1:0-8124 GCF_052113305.1 Terriglobus sp. YAF25 | reverse complement strand
GTTCCATACAGCTTGACATTGTGTTTTACGTCATAGTCTGAGGGGCCGGTAGCGTAGCGAATGTCATATGGGTACTCGCCAATGTAGTAATCGTTCGATCCGTTATCCATCGACTTTGCATAGCGATACTGCGCATCGATATCGAACATGCGCGAGAAGCGATGATTCAGCTCGACCCATCCCGCATTGAAGTTCGCATTGGCATCATTCACGTAGTAGTACATGTTTTGAATGCGGGAATCTCGAATGTTTGGATAGTTCCAATTGAGGTTCAACTGGCGCGTGTAGTGTCGGGTAGAGCTTCCCTGATATCCAACGGTCGCCACCCAGTTTCCGCCAAGCTCCTGACTTGCGGTCAGGGAATAACCGTAGGTCACAGGAGTCTGCAAGGAGAGGGGGAACCCAGTCAGAGAAAGTGCCGTCCCGCCCACAGGCAATCCCTYAGAGTCAAAGGTCTGCTTTGCAGATGGATTGGAGGGATATCCATCAAATGAGGTTGGGGTACTGGGAGTCTGATACAGGATGCTGCCGCATCCGGTACGAGCATTCACATTAGTACACTGCAGCGTAAGATTTGTAACCAGCGGAGGATTGGCGCGGCCATTCAACGTGATGGCCTGCTGCATGCGATTGTAGCCAATGCCAAAACCGCCGCGGATAACAAAAGGCTTACTCCAGGCCATCTTCGGTGTGAAAGCAAAACCAACCTGAGGACCCCAATTGTTCTTGGATGCCCCGTAGAGATCCCCACCAACGCGAATGGAAGCTCCGGTCAGGAGTGCATTCCCTTGGCCGAGAACAACATTGCTGAGGTTGTTGTACTTCTCGCGCACCGGGGTGAAGTACTCCCAACGCAGGCCAAAGTTGAGTGTCAGATTTGGAAGCRCTTTCCAGTCATCCTGGATAAAGCCCGCCCAGATGTTAGAACGGATATATTTCTTGTTCGACGTCGGGGAACCGGTGCGAGGGTCAAAGTTACCGCTCTCTTTGTACGGCACGTCGTTTGCTACATCCCATAGMTWGCGAAAGAAGTACTGCGGCCGAGCTGCACCCGCCTGCACATCATTGTCCTGCTCCCAATAGAGATCTGCTCCGGCCTTGATAGTGTGAGAACTGACAGTCTTGGTCACCACATCGCGGAAGTTATACGTCGTCTGATAAAAAACTCCCGGCCCGGGTGCTCCTGCGGGCTGAAGGGCGGTCTGCATGGTTCCCGGCACATCGGTGGTAAGCGTCGGTAATCCCCACGGTTCCTGTGGGTTCGAGGTTACTTCATTGAAGTACCAGCGAGTTACATTCCCACGCGCTTCATTTACCAGCGTCGGGTTAAAGGTGTGGTTCCACAGCAGAGATGCGGCATAGTTCAAACGGTTCGAATGCCAAAGGTTTGCGGAACGAATCGGGCCGTTGTACGAGGTTGAATTGCTCGGGACCCAATACATGGTGTAAGTCAACAGATCATGATGCGTGATCTGTGCGTCTGCTCGTCCTTGAAACTGTTGGAATGTATTTTGAACTGGATTGGCGGTGGTGACATTGAAGACATCGGGAACCCCATCGAATCCACCTCCTACACCAGGTGTTCCGCTGCTGACATAGGTGGGATCAGGAGTTCCCAGAGCAGTTGACGTTGGAGATCCTAGATCGAGCCCTCCATTCACGTCACGGCAACTCGCGGACGAAAGACCAATGTCGCTGCAGGTTTTGGCATTGATACCGGTATAGGAGACTCCCATACCCTTGTAGTTGTACAAGCGCGTACCGATGCCATTTGCTTTACGGCTGGCTAAAGTCTGGATGTATTGCGGAGTCTCATACCAATCGTTGCCAAAACTGATGCTGTTATTTCGCAGCGTCTCGTAAGAGAAGAAGAAGAAGAGCTTATCCTTCCAGATCGGCCCACCGACACTGCCACCGAATTGGTTGAACTTATTGGAATCACGCAGTGTCTTTGTACCTGGTCCGTTGTACCGCTGATAAGCATTCAGTCCTGGCCGGTGAAACTTAAAGAAGCCGCTGCCATGCCAGCTATTGGAGCCGGCCTTCGACACGACCTGCACCTGGCCGCCGCTATTATGTCCGCTTTCAGCATCGTAGGGATTCGCCGAGACGCGAACTTCCTTAACGCTCTCTTCATTCGGTGTGATCACAGCGGCGCCGCCCCATGCGAGGCTATTGACCGATACACCATCGACCTGCATGTTATTGGAGATATTGCGGGTGCCGTTCGCGCTTACCTGTGCCTGATTCTCTGTCTGAAAGATGCTGCTCGTCGTGCTCGCTCCGCCGGGGCCGGCATTCCCCGGAAGATTACTAGCGCCGCCGGCGCCCGCACGGGATGAATCACCAAACATGCCGGGAGCAAGCTGCAGTAATTGGAACGGATCGCGGCCGGTTGATGGCAGCGACTGTATTTGCTCTGTCGAAATCGTTCCGCCTACCTGTGCGTTCTGCGTGTTGATCAGCGGTGTAGCATCGGTCACTTGCACGGTTTCGGTCACAGCGCCGACATGGAGCTTCACATCCAGGCCCGTCGTCACCTCGCCTTGCACCGTGATGTTGGAAAGTTGCTCTTTCACGAAGCCGGTGGCTTCCACCGTCAGCATGTAGTTCGAAGGAGCGAGGCGCGAGAACGAATATGTTCCATCCGCGTTTGATGTGGTTTGCAGTGTCCGGTTCGTCGCCTTATCGACCAGAGTGATCTTTGCATTGGGAATCACAGCCCCATCCGGATCAGTCACCGACCCCTGCAGTCCGGCACGATACTGCGCCAGCACAACGGCCGGCATTAACAGCGCAAGGGCCACGAGCATGGCCGCACGCATCATGCATTTCCTGTTGTTCTTCATCCTGCCTCCAAAAAAGCCGCACCGGGAGCCGTCACATTGCACCAGGAGCCATCACATTCAGGAGCCGTCCATTTTTATGTGGGGAGACGGCAGACTTTTTCGGTACCTGGCCCGCAATTGGTCACACACCTGGACACACGTCATGTGTCCGCAGTCCATAGCCGCGCACGTCATCACGCAGTTTCCAATCCCGGAAAACCGGCTGGCAGGAAGATGCAGGTCTCGTCAGAAAGGGTTGTCTTTTAAAGGGATGACTTCAGGGAGAACAACGGTTAACTACAAGGGAACGCGACCGTCAGAGACAAGGGTCAGCGCACTACGCCCATCTGGTCGAAGGGCCAGAAGACGAGCACGGCTTTTCCGTAGATATATTTCCGGCCCACAGACCCGAAGTCACGGCTGTCGCTCGATACCGAGCGATGGTCACCCATCACCCAATAACTCTCTGGACCAACCGTCTGCAGCACCACGGAACGCTCATCGCGGAAACGCGCGGGCACATATGGCTCCGGTACGAGATTGCCATTGACGTACACGCGGCCATGACGAATCTCCAGCGTGTCGCCGGGTAACGCAATGACGCGTTTGATGTAACTCTTCGAAGGATCGCGCGGATAGTTGAACACCACCACATCGCCGCGATGAATATCGCCGACGCGATATGCGACCTTGTTGATGAACAGGCGGTCCTGATCTTCGAGCCTCGGCAGCATCGATGTACCTTCCACCACGACCGGCTGGTAAAGAAAGACGATGATAAACGCCGAGATCGCGATGGAAATAACGAAGTCACGAATCCATCCCGTCACCTGACGGGCGGGCTGCTGCGCTTGACTCGGTTTTAGCTCGTCGTGCATGACCACCTGAAATATTAGACGGGGTGATACCACTAATCTACTACTTCAGACCCAATCCCGGCTTCATCTGCCGGCCGTCCAGGCCCTCCGGAGACCATTCCTTCACAATTTCCCGTGCAATTTTGGCAATGGTCCCCTCTCCCTCGTTATCCGTCGTCCAGCTCGTGTCCTTGTTCTGCCAGGTGAAGATGCTGATCACGATAGGTCCCGATTTGGCCGCCACGATCGCCACATCATTCCGCACTGCATTCAATGAACCGGTCTTATTGGCAATCGCTGAACCGGCCTCGCTGGAGTCCAGAGTCTCCAGATAACGCGGGATCGTATTGCGGTAGAACTGATTCCGGAGCATGTTCAGCGCGGTCTGACAGATAGCCTCGTCCTGGGGCTGTGCCGGACCTCCCAGATCGCAACGGCCGATCTTCTCCATCACCATCGCCATCTCGTGTGCCGTGGTCTTTCCCAGGCCAAACTTCGGCTGATCTTCGGGCATAGGCTCGGTGGCGGGCTTCATCACCTTCTTGTAGAAGTGCGTGTCTTTCAGGCCGAGCGCCAGAATGCGGTCATTCACCGCCTTCACGCCGAAGCGGTCGATCGCCAGGTTGGTAGCCGTATTGTCGCTCAGGATGACCATCAGGGTAAGAACGTCCTTCAGAGTCAACTCTTTAGGAGGATCCATAAAAGTCAGTACGCCGGAGCCGCTGACCGCCTCGCCCGGCTTCAGCACGATCTTTTCGTCCCATTTAGCCTTGCCGTCACGGATCTGCTCCATGGCTTCATACAGCATCGTCAGCTTAATGACAGAGGCGGTCTGGACCGGTGCATCCTCGTCCACTGCAATGACTTTGCCGGTGTTGAGTTGCCGCGCGTAAACGGCAACCTTGCCATGGTGCGCCGTGACCAGCTCATGGATCGGTACGGGGACGCGCTGCTGCGCATACGTCAGGGATGTCGTTCCGAGGCAGAGGCAGGTCTGAAACCAAAGTTTCCGGAAATGAAACATAAATGGCACCTTAACATAACAAAGGATCAACCAACACTTTCACGTACTATAGCCATCCAAGCAAAGGTATCGTTCCAGTCCACACGCACGATCAGTAAGAAAGGACTTCGCATGTCTCGTTCGTTTTCTCTCGTAGCCGCCCTTATTTTGGCCACGGTCGGTTTCACCGGATGCAAGAGCTCACAGCCCACGACACCTCCAGGGCAGTCGCCTGACAGCGCCAGCCTGCCGGTAAATGGTCAGCCGGCGCCCAGCGGAACGGCGCCCGCAACCGCTACTGGTAACTCTGCTGCCCCGGCCCCGCCGCCGGCCGCTCGCGCTGCCCGTCCCGCCGCCCCGGTCGTCACCACGCTGACGGTTCCGGATGGCACCCGGGTGGGAGTCCGCGTAAACCAGACCATCTCCGCCAAAGCCTCCAATGTGGGTGACGGCTGGAGTGGCGTGCTGAACTCCCCGATCGTCGTCGGCGAAACCACCGTCTTCCCCCGCGGCACCGAAGTGAGCGGCACTGTGATCGCGGCCAAGGGACAAGGACGTTTCAAGGGCGCGGGAGCTCTCGGCATCGAGTTGAGCGAGATCGGTGGAATGCGCGTTTCCTCCTCCCCCTACGAGGTCGCAGTGAAGGGTAAGGGCAAGCGTACTACCGGATTCATCGCCGGCGGCGCCGGTCTGGGCGCCTTGATTGGCGGCCTGGCTGGCGGCGGTAAGGGCGCTGCCATCGGTGCTGCCTCCGGCGCCGGAGCCGGCACAGCTGGTGCGGCCTTCACCGGAAACAAGGATGTCACGATCCCCGCGGAGACCCTCATCAACTTCACCCTTACATCTCCTCTGACCGTTCGTAAGTAGTCAGGACTGGAAACCAATAGCGGCGCGGAGAATCTCTCCGCGCCCGCTACACTTAACAGCGTGAAGGTCTCCGTAAAGTTCCTGCTCTCGGCCACCAGTCCGTCGCATTTCCCTGCCCCCACGGTGCCTGAGGTCGCGTTTCTGGGCCGCTCCAACGTCGGTAAGTCCAGCCTGATCAATGCGTTGCTGGGAACGACCGTCGCCCGGGTCTCGTCCACGCCCGGCCGCACACGGGCCATCAACTTCTTTGCCCTCTCCACCTCGCCGAATGCACCCGCGAAGATGATCTTTGCCGACCTGCCGGGCTACGGCTACGCCAAGATCTCGAAGTCCATCTCTGCGGAGTGGCCTTCATTCATCGAGCCATACCTTACCGATCGCGAGTCGCTGGCGCTCTCAGTCTGCCTGGTCGATACCAATATCCCGCCCCAGGCGAGCGACCGCATGCTGATCGACTTCCTGCAACAGCACCAGCGGCCGTATCTGGTTGTCGGAACCAAGGCAGACCGGCTCTCGAACAATACGTTGGCGAAGTCGATTGCACTGCTGAAACGGGAACATCAGATCGACGATCTGGTCCCGTGCTCGGTTAAGAAACCGGATGGGACAAAGGCTCTATGGTCGCGGCTGCTGGCAGCACTGCCGTCATAGTGTCCCGTTCCTGCTCCCGTCAGCCATAGATAACACCGTGGCGGCCGCTCGCGGCGAAAGAACTTCGGAGCACCGACAACCCTACCGCGGCGCGCATCACCGTGCCTTCAGAGCCGTGTAGAGCCTCCAGGAGGAGAGGCGGACGGTCTACCATGTCGAATACATGCTGCCGTCGGTGCCGATCTCCTGCGATCCGCTATGGACATCCTGGATGCCCGTGTCCGTCTGGTCGACGGAGCTGTAGGTACCGTCGGAACTTGTCTGCCAGGTATCGGTGCGATGGGTAAAGGGATCGGTCGGCATCGCTTTCAGATACCCCGCCTGTACCAGGTCTTCCAGGGTCTGCGGACCTTTCTCCTTGTCGACGGTGTAGGAGTCGATCGCCTGCCGCATGGTTTGCAGGTCTTCCTTCAGGACAGCCTCTTTGGCCTTCTTTACCGCATTCTGATATGCAGGGATAGCCATGGCCATCAGCAGAAGAATGATGGTCATCACAATGATGAGTTCAATCAGAGTGAAGCCGCGCTCGGGGTTCCGCTTCCTTAGAGCATTTTTCCGGTTGCTGGATATCCCGGTAGAGGAGTGCAGCGGCGTTTTCATTGCGGAAAACCCCCATAGATGCCGAAGCCCTACTCTACACCTCCAGGAAAAATGCTCTACCATTCGGAGTACCTCGATCCGTCAAGTCCTGTGCCCGTGCTGCGGGTGTGCACATCGAAGACATWTTGTCCGCCCCAGCTATCGCTGCTCGGATCATCCTGCATGGAACGCAGCCCCCAGTCGGTATTTCCGGTCATTGGATCTTTAGGAATCTGCCTGAGGAAACGCACCTTGTGCCCCTGTACATCCACACCGTTCACCAGGGTCTCCAGGTCCGGCGGATAGTTCATGCTCTCGAGCTTGGTCTGAAAGGCGCCGCGATCGGCAGCGTCTTTATAACGGTCAATCGCTGCACGCATCTCCCACAAATCTCGCCGGAGCTCCCGTTCTCTTTGACGCTTGAGCTGGAACCGCGCAATCGGAAGCACCGCAGACGCAAGGATGGCGATGATCGCCGTTGCTACGATCAGTTCCACCAGGGTGACGCCCGCCTCCCCCCTTCGGTTTGGAGCATGCTTCGGCATGGCTTACTTCACGTGCACAATGGCCTGAGAACCGACAGCCGGCAGATTCACCTGAGCYGAGTTCTGCGCGCCCACCTTCGTCAGCATGAGGTTGGAATCACCCGCGGCAGTGGCCTTGAAGGTCAGCACACAGATGCTTCCCTGTCCATCGACACCCTTTGTAGAAGGCGGGCGCGAGGCGGAGATCGTGACCATTCCATTGCCCTCATCGCGATGCGCCAGAGCTACAGCCTGACCATCACGGCCCAGCATCTCCCCACTGTCCACGTTCACCAGTTGCAGGACCTGCGGATTGAACTGCATCTGCAGCGGCACCGAGTACAGGTCGCGAGCATTCGAAGCCATGACTGCCACCTGGAAGGTGCTGCCAACGGCCTGGGTTGCATTGCCCGGCGTAATCGCAAAGCTGACGGGCGCCGCTACCGAAGCCGAGGTGGTAGCCGAGCCGTCCTGCTGAAGTTGCTGAAGAGCAGCATTTGCCGCAGCGGCAGCCGTCGTACGCTGTGCAGGCGGGACAAGCGACCCGCCGGGACCGGCAGCCCCGGTCGTCCTGGTTGACGCAGAATCCTGTCCCGCTTCGCGGCGAAGCTCAATCGACTGGCTTGTGCCCGTATCGACGGCACGCGTGTTCATCCGGCTCAACATGCTCTCCCGCACCAGGTGCGGAATCAGCAGGAAGACAACTTCATCCTGGGATTGCGTCTTTGACCTGGAGCCAAAGACATATTTCAACAGCGGCAACTCACCGAGACCAGGAGTCCCACTCACACCCAACGAGTCCTGGCGGGTTAGGA
>NZ_JBFRCY010000109.1:0-13069 GCF_052113305.1 Terriglobus sp. YAF25 | reverse complement strand
GCGGTGGTATTGCTGGCGGCCACCGCGGTTACGTTCGGACAATCGTCCTCCGGCATGCGCGGTAGGGTCGTTGATTCATCGGGTGCGGTAGTTCCTCATGTACAGGTCATAGTGCGCAATCTGGACACCGGTGTTGACAAGCAGACGGAGACGACAGGAGCCGGCGAATATTCGGTGCCGTTTCTTCCCGTAGGCAGGTATGAGGTCCGCGTAAATGCAGTTGGATTCCAAGTATCGCAACAGACCAACCTAACGCTCACCACCAATCAAATTCTTGATGTGAGCTTCCGCCTGCAGCCAGGCGCAGTCACAGAAACCATCAATGTTGATTCCTCGGCTCAGGTCCTGGACTATGACAAAGCCGACCGTGGTGACCTGATTGAAGCAAAGCGCATTGCCGAACTTCCGGTCAATACCGGCAACACGTTCAATCTCGCCACCCTTAGCGCCGGCGTGACATCCACCACGACGGGACAGCGTTACGACAATCAGAGCGCGCAGTCTTTGGCGATCCATGGCGCTTCTGTCGAGTTCAATATCGATGGAGTCACCAACTACAGTCTCACAGGCGGCCAAAACTATGCCTTCCCGCCGCCTACCGCAACTGTTCAAGAATTCAAAATTACAACAAATGCGTTTGACGCTGCTTCTGGCCGGGCTCCTGGCGGGTCAATCGATATGACCCTCAAGTCAGGCACGCAAAAGCTCCATGGCACAGTCTACGAAATCCTTCAACGGGTCTTCATGAACGCCAATACCTCGACAAATGGCGCTTTCATTCAGCAGGCGACGGCCGCGGGGAATCCGATCGCGCAGTACAACAAGCCTGCCTCGTCACAAGATCAGTACGGCTTTGAGGTCGATGGTCCCGTCATCATTCCTAAGCTTTGGGGACCGGAGAAGAAGACCTTCTTCACCATTTCGTATGAGAGGTTTTACCTCAGGGGAGTTGGGAATGCGGCTGCTTCTGTTCCTCTACCTGCCATGATCAATGGTGATTTCAGTTCGTTGCTGACCGCAAATGGTGCCACCTATAACCAGCCCATCTATGACCCCACGTCCGAGGCATCGTGCACGGCGAACAACACCGATAATGGCACTTATTCGAACGGGAAGCCTCATACGTGCCGCTACCAGTTTGGATATGGGCCTGGAGGCGCTCCAGGGCCGCAGGGGAACCCAGTCCTTACCGGGCGTGCGAATGTCATTTCTGCAGGCCGCCTGAACCCGGTAGGCCAGGCGATTCTTTCCTGGTTTCCAGCGCCTAATATTTCTCCTACGCCGACCACAGCTAACAATTTCTCTAACAACTATCTTGGCACGACTCCTGGTACTGCTCTTCAGCGCCTGTATCTGATCAAGGTCGACCAGAACATCGGTGACAAAGATACTGCCAACGTCACGCTCAAGCTCTGGACGGACAACAATACGGCGAATGGCGCATTCCCTCGCAATGATGTAAATGCTGCTCATCCCGGACTGAACTACGCCGCAAGCATTGCCCACTATCTCAGCCGCTATAAGAACCCGTCGGGCACTGTGGCCTGGACCCACACCTTTAGTCCTCATCTCGTCAACAACGTCAAAGTTTCTATTCTTGTGACCAATCAGACTGACAGTACAGGACCAGGGAATGGCTTCAACCCGACCAGTCTTGGACTTCCGGCCAGCATCTCCGCCGCTAATCCAAACTATTTCAACCGTTTCCCGCTCGTGAACTTGACCGGATATAACGCGCTGGGTTCAATCGCTGGTCTCAATCGCGGTGACAACGAACTTCAATTTACAGATGTTGTGAACCTGGTGCGCGGTAACCATTCCATCCACTTTGGCGCGGATCTTCGTCCCATCCAATACAGCCAGCGGTCGTCTAATGCGGCGGGTAGCGGTCTTACATTCACTGTCGGGAAGGCTTGGACACAGCAGTGGGACACAGTTGTGACTGGAGGTGCGACCAATATTTCAACCGCGGCGGGTTATAGCGGCAACGCCCTCGCATCACTCCTGACGGGAACGTTGGATTCAGGTAGCGCGGGCTCTCAGCCCGACAACTATTTTTCCTCGCATTACTACGCTGGGTTCGTGCAGGATGACTGGAAGATTCGGCCGAATCTCACCTTGAACCTGGGCTTGCGTTGGGAGAGCCTCGGCGCCCCTGTTGATCGTCACAATCGCACCATATCCGCATTCGATACCACCTCTACCAACCCGATCAGCAGTCAAGTCAATTTCTCCGGATTGCCTATCTCGACGCTCCTTGGTGGGATCACATTTGCTGGCGTAAACGGACGTCCGCCGGCACCGTTTGAGGCCGCGCTCTCGCAGTTTGGTCCCCGGGCTGCGTTCGCTTACACCGCGCATCGCAACCTGGTGGTTCGTGGTGGCATCGGTGTGTACTATCAGCAGACCGGTTCCGGGAACCAGTATGCGGCCCCGCAGACTGGCTTCGCGACAACAACGAACTACGTGGGCTCGTTTGACGGCGGCGCTACACCGCTGCACAACCTTTCCAATCCGTTCCCTACGTTCCAAACCTCCGTCGGCAATTGTGGCGGCGATGCAAGTGCCTGCCTGACAACCAACGCGGGACAAGGGCTCTCTTTCATCAATCCGAATTACCGTCCGCCTCTGGTTCTGATGTCGGCATTTGGCGTCCAACAGCAGTTGACCAAGTGGGACACGCTGGAAATTTCTTACGCGGGAAACCGCACCTATGGGCTAACGTACTCTGACGATCTGAACCATATTGGTGCCGCCGCGCAAGCCGCCTGCGATCCGAAGCGCGGTGGCGTGGGCACCAATTGTACGAACGGCGCGAGCAATGGCACCGGGTTTATCAGCTTCCGATCGAGCGTGGGCACGGGATTTTTCCGAACCTGAACCAATATTTGGACTACATCATAGGTGGATGGCAGGTCAGTAGCATTATGACCTATCAGTCTGGTCTGCCTTTTAACATCACTGGATACGAGATCGACTCTACGGCGAACGGCGGCTACATCCTGCCAAGGCAGCGCTTCTTCCCCGGTCAACCGAATCCATACCACACTCAGGCGAACAGCAATTCCTATGTGCAGGCATTCAAGCCTTGTGTCGGARCCCGTGACCCCAATACGGGTGTTGTCACGCTGCAGGCATACTCCGTTACGGCTGGATGCACGGGCGCGAACTTCATTTCCATTGGTACTTATGGTGTCGTCCCCAACACCGTCTATACCGGAATCAGGCTGCAACAGTTCGTCAACATTGACGCAAACATCAGCAAGAACTTCCATATCTACGAACGTATCGCGGCACAACTTCGCCTGGACGCGTTCAATGCTGCCAACCACGTCACCCAGTTCTCCTCGGGCTATAACACCACTGCCGGAGATGCGAACTTCGGTACCTATCAGATGGGCACAGCAGCGGGTGGGAACATCAGCAATCGAATCCTTCAAATTACCGGAAGGATCAACTTCTAGTAGCATCTCGGCGGCAGCCAAGCCTGCCGCCGACCTCAAAACCTCATCGCTTGCCCGGAGATTTTGGTGGGATATCGCCCTCTGTTCATCATTCTCTGTTTTATATTTCTCTGCATACCTTCTCCTGGAGAGGTCCTGACCGCAGCGGTGCCTGCCGGTATGCCTCAAAACAAGAACTACGTTATCCATGTCGAGGCTTCGAAAAAACCATGGCGCCAAGTCGACTGCTATGAGCCAGAAGTTGATATGCGCTCCCCCGCTAGGGCGGCAATGGCAGCATTTGAGTTTGCGGGGAAAGTCCGCGTTTCCATTGATGTGGCGTACGAGGTTCACATCGTACGGGTGCGGCCTGCTTCTCTCGGCATAAAGCCTTCGGTGTGGAGAAGACGGATTGAGTTTGAATTGGATCGTCCGGCGAATTTATCCATTGAGTTGAACGGAGACACACACCACAATCTGCATCTGTTCGCCGGTTCACCCGATACCTCGGTGCCGGCAAAGACGACCGACGGCGTGCACTACTTCGGCCCCGGTTTGCACCGCCCGGGTGATGTCCTGCGCCTCCAGAGTGGCGAAAGTCTTTATCTCGCGCCAGGGGCAGTTGTGGTGACAAGCGTCGTCTGTGACCGCGTCAGCAACGTTCACATTTTTGGTAAAGGGATTTTTTGGCACGCTAAGGATGGTATCCGTATTGACGACTCGAAGCATGTGCTTGTGGAAGGTGTAACGGTCATGAATCCGGATCATTATTCGGTACTGATCGGCAATTCATCGGATGTGACTGTTCGCAATGTGAAGTCCTTCAGCAGCAAAGGCCGGGGAGATGGCATCGACATCTTCACAAGCAAGCACGTTCTTGTAGACGGCGTCTTCATGCGCAACTCCGATGACTCAATTGCTATCTACGGTCACCGGTGGAACTACTACGGTGATACCGATGACATTACTGTCTCTAATTCCACGCTGTGGCCGGACGTCGCGCACCCTATTCTGGTCGGGACACATGGCAATTCGGACAGTCCGGAACTCATTGAGCATCTGACGTTCCGGAACATCGATATCCTTCAGCAAAATGAGCCGCAGATCGACTACCAGGGTTGCCTCGCTCTGAACGCTTCCGATGGAAACCTGATCCGTCACGTATTCGTGGATGGGATGAGGGTCGAGAATATCGAGAACGGACAGCTCTTGAACGTGCGCGTCACGTTCAACCGAAAGTACGCGAAATCGCCGGGCCGGGCTGTTGAAGACGTATATATAAAAGACCTTAGCTATCCAGAGACGCGTCCTGGGCTTTCGATCATCAATGGGTATGACGAGAGCCATATGGTCCGCCGCATTAAGTTCGAAAATCTCCGCGTCGGAGGGAATGTGATCTCAGATCACATGGCTGGCAAGCCAGGGTACTTCAAGACCGGAGATATGGCCGAAATCTTTGTTGGCGATCATGTGGAAGACATCACTTTCATAACAACAGAAGAAGCAGCGAATTTGACGACTGTAACACGGCCGTGAGATTCGGCGCCGCCGAATCCATGACTCTCGGCGAGCCTGGCGGGGAACTATTGGGAAGGGCGGAAACGGCGACCGACCCTATTGGTTGGGCCGCTAACGATGTCCACCGACGCATTTCTATTCGACTCCACGGCTCGTTTAACGCGTCATAACGTGCGCGTAACGTTCAATTCGCCACTTTTAAGTGGTTGATAATAAAGGATCGCGGCTTAACGCCGGCGACTAAACTGTTCCGAACATTGACGGGACACCCTATCTCTCTGAGACTCCTTTCGAACACCAGAATAGGAGCCGAAATGAACCAACGAAGCTGGCAGAGGGACACGGTCTTGCTCACCATGACAACAGCAATGGATCGGATGCTTTTTGCCGATGACAGGATATCGGGCAACGCAAGCTTCGCGAGAGCAAGTCGAGTCGTTCCCAAACGATCGCACCGTGGTCAGAAAAAGGCGGTTATACCGGCTCGGCRGTCTTCTTGGAGCGCGGATGAACTCCGCAAGATTCGCGCACAATAAGGGTAGCCGGCAAGAGTATCTTCTCCGGTGAACGGCTAACGTCGCTCCCGGAAGTCTCAATCCGATCCAGCAGAAGCCGAAAGGCTCGCCGTGCCAGATCCACCGCAGACTGTCCGACCGTGGTAACTGGCGGCGCGATCAGGGGTGCCAGTTCGAAATCATCGAATCCTATGATTGCGACTTCGGAGGGGATCTTTACTTTTCGCTCCGAAAAAGCTCGTAGAAGATGGACTGTGGTTCGGTAATTGGTAGCGAACACCGCCGTGGGAGCGTCTTGTTTTAGACGGACGCTATCAACCCAGTTCATGGCTGCTTCTAAACAGTCGACCTTCATGGAGAGGTTCGGGCGAAGCCCGTGCGCCGACATTGCGCTTCGGTAGCCCTTCATGCGTTCCGCAACCGGATAGGCTTCGCTGTCGAAACCAACGCAGGCAATCCGTTTGTGGCCATGAGAGATCAAATGCTCCACTGCGTCTTCGGCCCCGGCCCGGTTCTCAATCAGCACAGCATCCGTTCCAAGTCCTTCTAGCGGTCGGTCGAAGGCTACGATTGGAAGCCCCCCCTCGATGACACGCTTCATGCGGTTGGCATCCAGGGTTCCAGAAGTGACTAAAAGCAAGCCTGATAGCTTTCGCCGGGCCATTAGTTCAGCCTGCTGGGTCTCCAACTCGACATCGTGCCCAGATGAAACGATCAAAGTCAGATAACCGCTTTCTCGCGCGAGCTTTTCAATCGTGTTCGCACAATGTGCGAAGAAGATGTCTGATAGATCGGGCACAATCAACCCGATCATCATTGCTCTTTGCCCCTTGAGTAGGCCGGCCGCCTCGTTCCGTTCATATCCCAGTTGCTGGATCGCGGTGAGGACTTTCTTCTTTGTTTTTGGCTTCACTGCTGGATGGTCATTGATGACGCGTGAGAC
This sequence comes from Terriglobus sp. YAF25, assembly GCF_052113305.1. Lineage (NCBI taxonomy): Bacteria > Pseudomonadati > Acidobacteriota > Terriglobia > Terriglobales > Acidobacteriaceae > Terriglobus > Terriglobus sp. YAF25. The sequence goes on along the minus strand of NZ_JBFRCY010000109.1, from coordinate 6,650 downwards.
TGTCATTACGCCAACCCCGGCTACTCTTGCAACTTCACGAATTGTCGGCGTCTGCCTCGGGGACTTTCCCACGCCCTTCTTTTGTGCCACTCAAAACTCCCTAACCGAGTGCCGACATCGCGACGCCTGCTTCGCCTGACTAAGCGAATGTTTTAGTTGGAACATGATATCGCAGTTTGATGATCAGCCAGTTCAGTTCAGGGAGGAGATCGCTTCTTAGGTCTCGAAAACAATCTCGCTGGTACCTCGTTTCCCGCGTGTCTTCGATCGTATATAGGAAGTCAAGTCTAGTCCGGTGGCTGCAGGGGAGAGCTAGCCTACTGATTTTCATAGATTCTAGGAGATGTCGGCTTCTCCTATTGACTGTCTATAAGAGCAGCGTTATTGTCTTATAGGCAGTCAATAGGAGACTCAATGCCCGCCACCCCTCAAACCGATCTCCTGCAAGGAACACTCGATCTCTTGATCCTGAAGGCCCTTGCGCTCCAGCAATTGCACGGCATGGGGATATCGCGCCGAATTTCACAGATTACGAACGGAGCTTTCGATGTCAAAGCAGGCTCTTTGTTTCCTGCCTTACATCGCATGGAGCAGGCGGGTTGGCTCACTTCCTTTTGGGGGGAATCGGAAACCAATCGGCGCGCGAMGTTCTATTCGTTAACGAAGGCCGGCAAGAAACAGCTTCAGACCGAGTCGGAGCGGTGGGAACGGATATCCCTCGCTATGGCAACTGCCTTGCGCACCACATAAGGAGGCTCTGTGATAAGTCGACTGCTTGCTCTTTGGAACAATATCTTCCGTAAAAGACAACTTGACCGTGAACTCGACGAGGAGATCCGGGCCTATGTCGAACTGGTGTCAGCCCAGAAGCTACAGGAAGGCATGACGCCTGAAGAGGCTTACCGTGATGCCCGCAGTGAGATGGGAGGAATCGATCAGGTCAAGCAGAGTGTTCGCGACGTCCGCATAGGAGTTTCGCTGGAGAGGCTCGCGCAGGATATCCGGTATGGTATTCGGGGCCTCATTAAGAATCCTGCTTTTTCTCTTGTCGCTGTAGCTACGCTAGCGCTCGGAATCGGCGCGAATACTGTGATCTACACGCTGATGGATTCGATTCTGCTGCGGCCGCTTCCTTATGCGCAACAGAACCGCCTGATGCGAATTTCAGGCACCACATCTCCGATGTATCCGAAAGGATGGATTCGCGCACTGGGCTCCAACTCCAAGGCGTTTACTTCCATCGCCGGCTTCGGCGCTGACGCTGAATACAATGTGTCGGTTTCGGGATTACCCGAGCGGGTCTTTGGCGCTAAGATCACCACGAATGCACTCGACACATTGGGGATTCACCCGGCGCGGGGCAACTTCTTCAGCGCCGAAGACGCCATCGCTGGCCAGGATAACGACGTGATCCTGAGCTATGGCTTCTGGCGCCAGCATTTTGGCGGTGCACCCGATGCGCTGGGGCGCACGATCCGTATTGAAGGTGTTTCGCGGCGCATCATCGGCGTGATGCCGGCGGGTGTTCACTTTCCTTATGCAGACACACAGTTCGTCATCCCGGTGTCGTTCCGCCGCGATGCCCCAACCGATCCATGGACCGACTTCGATCTGCAAGCGTTTGGCCGATTAGCCGACGGTATAACCCCTGCGCAGGCGCAGGCTGAGCTACGCAGACTGCACGGTCTCCTGTTGCCCACCTTTCCCTGGCGCATGCCGGACGTGTGGGCCTCGGACATGACAGTGTTATCGCTTCTTGAGGCCCAAACCGGGCAAATGCGTCCGCGTCTTCTGTTGCTGTTTGGCGCAGCCGGCCTCATCCTTCTGATCGCTTGCGCGAATGTAGCCAATCTAACGCTGGCACGCGCGACTGCGCGGGAGCGCGAAATTGCGATTCGAAGCGCCCTCGGCGCATCGGGGCGCCGACTCATCCAGCAGTTACTTTCAGAGAGCGTAGTGCTCGGTGTGACAGCTGGTTTTGTGGGACTCGCCGCAGCTCTTGCGAGCCTACGCATCTTTGTACGGTTGCTTCCCGCCGACACCCCGCGCATTGAAGATGTTTCGCTGCACACAAGCGACATCCTCTTTACTCTTGGAGCTTCCATCTTGACCGGAATACTCTTCGGGCTGATCCCATCCATCAAGATGGCATCCATGAATTTGCTCTCGACATTGCGAGTCGGGGGCCGCGGCATCGCCAGTCGGGTGGCCACCTTTGCCGTGTCGGTGGCGCTTGTGATTGCACAGATCGGCCTCTCGGTTGTGGTTATTGCCTCCGCCGCACTCATGCTCCACAGCCTCTACCAGCTTTCGCGGGTCGACCCCGGCTTCCGCACAAGTGGAACGGTGACCGCTGAGATCGCCCTGGACGCAGGAGCTTGCAAGGACAAAGGCCGATGCGGCTCCTTCTTCCAGACCCTGCTCGAAAATGCGCGGGGCATTGCCGGTGTTGAAAATGTGGGTATGGTCAATGCGCTACCCCTGAGCGGTCTCGACAACAACTATGTGTATGATGCGGAGAACCATCCGCGCGACCCTCGGCAGGGTGCGCTCCTGGCGAGTGGTCGAGTGGTTTCACCCGGTTACTTCGACGTTCTGGGGCTACACCTCGTACGCGGCCGTCTGTTGAATGCGGAAGACGCCTCCGGCGCCAGCCATGGAGCCGTCGTGAACGAACAAATGGCCCAGCGGCTCTGGCCCGACCAGGATCCCATAGGCAAACATCTGCTCGACGTAAACGACTCGCCCGCCCCAGCCGTTTGGGATGCCACTAAGGCGTCGGTGATCGTCGGCGTCGTGCGCAACACGCTCGAAGGCGGTCTCGCCGGCGGCTTCAACGACGAAGTGTACTTGCCAATGACGCCAGGACGCGTGCAACCAGACATGTACCTTTTGCTACGCACACATACACCGCCCGCCGCAACCGCATCGGATTTGCGACGGGTCGTGGCGAGCATCGACTCTCAGGTTCCGGTCACGCGGGTTCGGTCGCTCGATGAAGTGGTTGCGGGCTCGGTCGCCGCGCCTCGTGCCCTCGCCTTCCTGCTGCTCGGTTTCGGCAGCCTTGCGGTCGTTATCGGGGCGATCGGCGTCTACAGTCTCATCTCCTACGTCGTGAGCTGGCGCACGCGCGAGATCGGCCTGCGCCTCGCACTCGGAGCGCAGCGTTGGCAGGTTGAGATGGCGGTCGTGCGACAGGGCCTGCTTCTGGCCGGGGGAGGCTGCCTTGTCGGACTCCTCGGCACGTTTGCAATGAGCCGCCTTTTGCAGAGTTTTCTATTTGAAGTAAACGCTCTTGATCCGGTCACGTTCTGCACCGTACCGGCGCTGATGGGGATCGTTGCCGTGATGGCAGCATGGATTCCCGCGCGTCGCGCTGCCGCAGTTGACCCAATGGTTGCACTTCGTGGAGATTAGAGTCGACCTGCAATAGGCCTGACAGAAGCTGTACACGCAGCAGCCATTCAACCAATCCACCATGTTTGGCCCCCTCGCCACGAGCGTGGCTAACTCGCGGTGTGCACGGCAATTCTCGGCCAATTTCGGCTGCTTCGGTGAGCGCTCAAGCCATCGATCACGAAAATACGATCTTCCTCTATGGTGAACATGGGGAGCATCCGCCGGTACGGACTCATCGAGAGAGAATCGCTTCTAAAACCGAAACGCCCCTTTTTATCTCATTTGCATTACACCCTGCGAAGCCCAGAAACAACGCGGGCTTCTGCTCGTACCGGTTGACAAATGAGGAGATTGGACTCACTTCCAATCCGAGTTGTTCTGCCCGTCGTTTCAATGCCATTTCGGTGATACGCGTCTTGATCCAGGCCACGGTACACATCCCCGATTGCGCGTGTTCCACATCGAGCAGGCCAGAAAGACGCCGATTCGCTTCTTCCGCAAGCAGCTGCGAACGCTCCGAGTAGACCTGCCTCATCCTTCTAACGTGGCGGCMGAAGTGGCCTTCGTTGATGAATTCCGTCAGCACGGCCTGATCTAACGTCGGCGCATGGCGATCCATGAAGCTTCGTGCGACTCTAAACGCTTCAACTAACCGTTCCGGCACAACGATGAACCCAATGCGAAGAGCGTTGAAGAGCATCTTGGTAAAGGTTCCAACATAAATGACCGACCCAGATCGATCGAGATTGTGCAGTGACGCAATCGGCTTCCCGGAATAACGATATTCGGCGTCGTGATAACCACCTGCGTCACCTTGCCCGTACAAAGAACGCGGTGCTTTGCGATAAACGCGCGCCGCGATCCGCGCCCACTGTTCGACTGGAAACAGATCGATCGCCGGTTCGTAGCTCCGAAACGCCTTACCGATGGAATGCGAAGCAGGCTTGAGAGATGTGGTCTTAAGAAGACTCTGCGTGCGCTTTGCTATGGTCGCTCTGGAGATTGCCTGCCGGGACGGTTTTTGTTTCACCGGAGAGGTCATCTCCCACCCTGGCGCCGGTAGGACAAAGGTGCCAGCACTCACTTCCGACGAAATGTATCCCTCAGCCTGAAGTTGCTGGAATGCYGCCACGACTGTACCTCGGGCAAAGCTGTATTGTTCTGCCAGATTTCTCGTAGACGGCAACCGTGCTCCAGATTTCAGTCTGCCATCAATAATTGCGGAACGCAGCTCGGTATAGAGCCAGCGCCACATCTCCTGGCCGTCCTGCCTTGGTTCTAAGACCAGGTCTTGAAATGTCTCTCTCTTCGGCACTGTTCAGACACCTTGACTATGGACTAGTCATCCCCGCCGATTATGGACCTTCCGGCTATTCCATTCCAATATAGCCTGACTATGGGAGGAGAATACACCTTGAAGATGAGATTGGAGCCGGTGAAGGTTTCACCCCCTGCTTACCATGCGATGCTCGGATTAGAAAGCTTCGTAAGTAAGTCATCGAAGCTTGAAGGATCTCTCCTGGGACTGGTCAGGATGGGAGCGTCGCAAATCAATGGGTGTTCCTTCTCCATTGATATGTATTCCAAAGATGCGCGTGTGAATGGTGAGACCGAGCAGCGTCTCTATGTCTTGTCTGCGTGGCGAGAAACGACCTTCTTCACCAACCGCGAACGCGCGGCTCTCGCATGGACCGAAGCATTGACGCTTATCATGGAAGGCCACGCGCCGGATGAGGTCTATGCCGAAGTCCGGAAGGAATTTGGTGAAGAAGAACTGGTCAATCTCTCATTGGCGATCATTACGATCAACGGTTGGAATCGGCTTGCGATAGGTTTCCGCGCGATCCCAGGCGAGTATCAGCCAAACTAGAGCATCTTTCCTGTTGCTGGGTATCCCGGGAGGAGTGTTCAGCGGCGTTTTCATTGAGGAAAACGCCCATAGATGCAAAAGCCCTGCACTACACCTACAGGAAAAAGCTCCAACTTCGATTTACCAAGGGGCAGTTCCTATGAACAAACATGGCACGACTACCGGACAGGCAAGAACTCGACATGGGGAGGTAACCGATGAAAGCGATTGTAGCTACAGATCAGGCAGCGGGAATGGCTGGGGTAAAGCTCGTAGAGCGTCCCGAGCCGCAGGCGGCGATCAACGACGTCGTTGTTCAGGTTTATGCGTCGGGATTTACCGGGGATGAGCTGTCGTGGCCCTCTACCTGGACCGATCGTGTCGGCCGTGACCGGACGCCCTCAATTCCGGGACACGAACTGGCGGGAGTGGTCACTGCTATCGGCTATGGCACGACGGGGCTGTCGATTGGACAGCGAGTGTTCGGTCTCACAGACTGGTATCGCGACGGTACGCTGGCGGAGTATGTGGCGGTTGAGGCACGCAACCTCGCGCCGCTTCCGGGTGACGTTGACTTCACGGTGGGCGCAGCCCTCGTGATGCCGGGCTTGACCGCGTGGCAGGGGCTCTTCGAACACGGCCGTCTTCAGGCGGGACAGCGCGTCCTCGTACATGGTGCGGCCGGCGTAGTCGGTTCGATGGCGACGCAGCTCGCGCGTGATGCGGGCGCATATGTCATCGGCACCGGGCGCGCGGCCGGCCGTCAGACGGCCATCGAGTTCGGAGCGCAGGAGTTCGTCGACCTCGACAGTGACGCCCTGGAAGATATCGGTGAAGTTGACCTGGTGTTCGATGTCATTGGCGGCGAAATCGCGAAGCGGTCAGTGGGCGTGATTCGCGCCGGAGGAACGTTTGTGAGCATCACCGGTCCGGCAGAGGAACGGCCTGCTATTGGCCTGGCAGTGGATTTTGTTGTCGAATCCGATCGCTCCCAACTAAGTGGGATCGTCAGGCGCGTGCGCGACGGACGGCTGCGGACGAACATCGGCAGTGTCTCGACCCTGGACGAAGCCGTCGCTGTGTTCAATCGGACTGACCGACGCAAAGGGAAGACGATCATCTGCCCTCGCCCGTAAGGACTCGAGATTGCCTAAGCCCAGCATCTCATCGGCCCGCCTGTACATACGGTGAGCTCTTAACCCGATCCATTGATCTCACAGGAAAATTCCGAGCCATGGCACGAATCGAACTTCCCACGCGGGATCAAGCTCCCGCCGAAACCCGGGAAATTCTCGACGAGATGGAACAGCGTTTGGGATTTCTTTCAAACGGACTTCGGTTGCTCTCCATGAGTCCGCGTGTTTTGCAGGCGTATGTTGACCTCCAGACCACGATGTCGCAT
>NZ_JBFRCY010000108.1:0-8779 GCF_052113305.1 Terriglobus sp. YAF25 | reverse complement strand
CATATAGGGCTTCCGCATCTATGGGCGTTTTCCGCAATGAAAACGCCGCTGCACGACACTGCCGGGATACCCAGCAACAGGGGAAATGCTCTGACGACAGGAGTTGGATGACACGCCCTCGCTCAAGCGGCGCCGTTCGACATCGTGCTTCGTTCAAGAACTCGCGCCGTTAGAACCACACCGGTCTCTCCCGAGTGGAGGGTCATCGGGAACGCGAGAATGGACCAGGTCCCCGGCCGTTCATCAGGTTTTGGAACCGAGAGCAGCCCCCGGCGGGTACGGTCGATATATGTCTCGCGTGTGGTCGAGACGGTCGCAATCACTCTGCGCCAGTCGCGCAGTAGATTGGGCATCTCGACAAACATGTTGCGGCCTGGAAACCATTCTCGCGGATGGGCTAGATAGTCCGCCGCGGCTTCGTTGACGTACTGCCAGGTCCCGTCGGTATCCAGAATCTGCACCAGAATGTCATCGCCCAGCGCCATGGAGATGCGTTCGTAAAAGAAGTCACGCGCATCGACCACGACCGGCTTTCCCCGGCGCTTTGCTGAAAAGGATGCAAGAGCATGTAGAAGATCGTCGACAGAGGAGTAGCCCTTGAGCAGGTGCATATCTTCCGGTCCGCCAAAGCGGTGTTCCAGAGTGGCCGAGAGGATGACAATTGGGACCTCCGGCCGGCGGCGCCGCAGCTCAATGGCGACCTCGGTGCCAAACTTGCCATGGCCGAGGTGGTAGTCCAGTACCGCGACGTCAATCTGGTCCAGGAGTTCGTTGGCCTCCTCTACCGTTGAGGCAGGAAGGCAGTGGTACCCATTCTTGCGAAGGATAGCGGTACGCAGCAGCAGGTTTGCCGGTTCGTCATCCAGCAAAAGCACGCGTACCAGCGTGGGCGCGGAAACTTCCTGCTGGAGTTCGTCCATTGTGTCGTTGGCCATCGGTGTCTCCCTTCCTTAGAGACCCGGTGTTGCTTACTGGTTGCCGGAGGTATCGGAAAGTTCTTTCTTTCCTCTTAGTTCTCGAATAATTTCGGGGAGCTTGTTGAAGATCGCGGCAGATTTCAACCATTGTCGGTTATCGATGGCTGGATATCCGGAGACCACTTTACCCGCCGGCACATCGCTCGGAATACCGGTCTGTGCTGTAGCGATGACATTGTCGCCCACATGGAGGTGACCTGCAACACCTACTTGTCCGGCAAGGATGACATTTTTCCCAACTCTGGTGGATCCCGCAAGGCCAACCTGCGCACACAACAATGTGTGTTCTCCGACCGAGGAACCGTGGCCTACCTGTACCAGGTTGTCGATTTTTGCCCCGGTTTTAATGCGGGTTTCACCGATCGAGGCGCGGTCCACCGTCGCATTTGCCTGGATTTCGACGTAGTCCTCCACGACTGCCGGGCCCGACTGCAGAATTTTGTGCCAGTTCCCGGCGCTGTCTTTCGCGAATCCAAAGCCGTCGGCTCCCAGAACGACGCCGTTTTGCAGGGTCACGTGGTCACCCAGGACACAATCCTCCCGTACGACGGCATGGGCATGTGCGAAAAAATGGTCACCGATCGTCACCCCCGGATAGATCACCGTATGAGGCAGCAGCGTGGCGTGGTCGCCGATGGTCACATCGGCAGAGACGACCACGTAGGCGCCGATATGCGCTCCTTCGCCGATGGTTGCGGTTGGATCGATGACGGCTGTAGGGTGAACTCCCGGCGCATACCGAGGAGGGGTGTAAAAGAGCTCGATTGCGCGGGCGAAGGCGTAATACGGATTTGCGGTCCGCAATGTTGCCGCTTCGATCTCTGGAAACTTAGGATCCACCAGCACGGCAGAGGCGCTGGTTGTGCGGGCGGCGGACGCATACTTCGGGTTGGCGACAAAGGTCAGATCGCCAGGGCCTGCTTCTTCGATTCCTGCCAGACCGGTGATCTCGACATCACCATCGCCGACAAGCGTGGCGTTAAGCGCCTCTGCAATGGCTAAGAGTTTCATGCTGGAAATTGTAGAAGTTAGGCGAAAGGTTGGATAGAGCGTTTCCCTGTAGGTGTAGAGCAGGGCTTCCGTATCTATGGCGTTTTCCGCGATGAAAACGCCGCTGCACACTCCTTCCGGGCCTGCCAAATAGGGAAAATGCTCTAATGGATGCGGGGAAGATCGCACGGTGCCAATACCATTTCTCAGGCGGCTGACAGGGAAGGACCGAGACCGGATCTTCAATCTCAGGCTCGCTTTTCTATTGGCATTTGTCGCCGGCGCCACCAATGCCGGTGGCCTCTTTGCGGTAGGTCAGTACACCTCCCACATGTCGGGCATCGTTTCGTCGATCGCCGACAACCTCGCCATCCATCAAGTGCGACTGGCGTTAGCCGGATTGGGATCGTTGGCCTCGTTCCTTATGGGCGCGGCTTGCACGGCGTTGCTGGTCAACTGGGGACGGCGGCGCAATCTGCACAGCCAATATGCCTTTCCCCTCATGCTTGAAGCCATGCTGCTGCTGTGCTTCGGCATCATGGGCAATCGCCTGGTACGGCATGAATGGTTCTTTGTCTCCGGAACGGTCGTGCTGCTGTGCTTCATCATGGGACTGCAAAATGCGATCATCACCAAGCTCTCGCGGGCAGAGATCCGCACGACGCATGTCACCGGCATGGTGACCGATGCCGGCATCGAGCTGGGGAAGTTCCTCTACTGGAGCCGGCATAAAGACGATCCCGTTACCGGAGACATAGCCAAGCTGCGGATTCTTATCGGCCTGGTGGGTCTATTTTTCCTGGGCGGATTGGCGGGAGCGATCTCGTTTCAGCAGGTGGGGTATATCTCGACACTTCCGCTGGCATTTGTTCTGGTGCTTCTGGCGGTGGTTCCGATCACGGATGACCTGCGGCAGCGGCTGCGGTGACGGTCTAAATTCTCAGCAGCCATAGCCGGTGCCCCACATACGCGAAGCTCATGTGGGGTCATCGCAGGGAGCAGAACAAAGGGGTGAGCCATCGGCCCACCCTTTGTCCTGAAAATGCCTGCGTCTTAGCGAACCCGGCTGCTCTCATTGTCGCTGGCGATCTGACCGTCGCGGATGGTGACGATACGATGCGCGAAGTCGGCGATATCCGGTTCATGCGTGACCAGGACGATCGTATTGCCGCGGGCATGCAACTCATCGAGCAGCGCCATGATCTCATCGCCGGTCTTGGAGTCGAGGTTACCGGTCGGCTCGTCGGCCAGGATGATGGAAGGTGAATTGACCAAAGCTCGTGCGATGGCGACGCGCTGACGCTGACCGCCGGACATCTCGTTCGGCTTATGCTCCATACGGGTCCCCAGGCCGACAGACTCCAGCACCTGCTTGGCGCGTTCGATGCGTTCCGCAGCCGGCGTGCCGTTATAGATCAGCGGCAGCTCGACATTGTGGAGTGCCGTCGCGCGGGCCAGCAGGTTGAAGGTTTGAAAGACGAACCCAATCTCTTTGTTGCGGATGCGAGCCAACTCATCATCGTCGAGCTGGGAGACATCATGTCCGTTCAACCAGTATCGGCCTTGCGTTGGCGAGTCCAGGCAGCCGATCAGATTCATGAAGGTCGACTTGCCGGAACCGGAGGGACCCATAATCGCAACGTATTCGTTGTGACGGATGCGGAGGTTGACGCCGCGGAGGGCATGAACTTCCTGCTCACCCATGACGTAGGTCTTCCACAGGTCGTCAGTAACGATGACTTCTCCGTCGTGCGGACCTTCGGCGTTCGGGGTCAGGGTGGGTTCCACTTGGGTCTCCGTCAGCATGTGGTTACTCTCCAATCGTCGTATGCGTGCTTGTACGCTGGCAAGAGGGGAATGGTTCCCCCAATCTACCTACGAGTTACCTACGAGGCGCTCTCGGCGGGCGTCTCCGGAGTATTGTCTCTCTTTACGGTCATGCCTGACTTAAGAGTTCGCAGTACTTTGAAGCGCCCGATTACAATCTCCTGCCCTTCCTTGAGGCCAGAGAGTACCTGAATCTCGGTTGCGCCGGTAACTCCGGTAGCGACTGGGACAAAGCGCACAGCCGGCTTGCCGTTCTTGGGCTCCAGAAGGTAGACCCCCTGGATCGGGTTGGCTTTGAGGCCTGCTGCTTTGGTTGCCGCCTCGGTGGTCTTCTTTGTGGCGGCGTAGATGCTCTCAATGGCCGGGTCGCGCTGTACCAGGGCCTGGATCGGCAGGCTGAGGGCGTTCTCCACCTTCGCCGTTGTGATCTTGGCGGTGCAGGAGAGACCGGGCTTCAGATCGTCGGAGACTTCGTCGAGGGTGACGACCACCTTGAAGTCCTTGGCTTCTTCGGTGCCGGTGGTCGACTGCGAGGTAGCAATGCCGGTGGTGCGCAGCAGCGCCTGGTCGCCTACCTCGGTAACGTGACCTTTAAAGCTGCGGCCGGRCATCGCATCGATCGTCACGTTCACGGTCTGGTCCATCTTCACGTTCACGATGTCGGTCTCATCGACCTTAACCTCCGCGGTGATGACCGACATGTCAGCCAGAGTCATCAGGGTGGAACCGAGGGCGTTCTGAATGCCGGTAACCATGGTCTCGCCCTCACGGACGGGAACGTTGGTGACAAGGGCGTCAAAGGGCGCACGGGAGACGGTCTTATCCAGCGTGTCGAAGTTGGCGCGCTGATTGGCGACCGCCTGCTGAATCTTGCTGGCGGAGGAGTCTGCCTGTGCCTTCGACTGGTTCAGTGAGGCCTCGCGCTGCGCCACGGTCGCAACAGCTACCTCGTAGGCAGCCTTTTTGGCGTCGTAGTCCTGCTTGGAGATGAGTTTTTCCTGGTAGAGCTGCTCAAAACGGTTGTAATCAAAACGTTTCTGAGTCAGATCAGCCTTTGCCTGGATGACGTTTGCCTCGGCGGTCTTAATTGCGGCCTGCGAAGAGCTGAGATCGGTTTTAGCCGCAGCGATGTTCGCGGTCTGGGCAGCAACGGCCGACTCAGGCTGAACGCTCTCGATGGACGCCAGCGTCTGGCCCCTCTTCACGTGATCGCCTTCCTTCACGTAGAGGTGCGTAATGCGGCCGAAGGCGGTGGCGCCGACATTTACATAGGTCTTTGGTTTGATCTGGCCGGTACCGCTCACGATGGAGACAAGCTCCTGGCGGGTGACCTTCGCTGTGGCTACCGGTGTAACGCCGGAACGGCTTTTCGCAATGGAAGCGACGACGACAGTCGCAAGAACAAGGACAACAGCAAGAATGGCAACGATTTTTTTTGCGCTCATGGGCGATTTTCGCGGGAACCTCTGCAGAGCTTCAGTACGCAACCGGATGCGGATTGGTTTCATGGTTTCGAAAAAAGCTCCATGCACAAATCGCATTACCGGTAAGGATGGTGACCATCATACCAGCGGGGCGTCAAACGGATGTACTCCTTGCAGGTTGAGTTCGGTCGAAAACCGCACTAAAATGGGGCGTACAACTCATCGGAGTGTTGTCATCGTTATGAAGACCTGTGGTTTCCTTCTGCTCGGCGCAAGTTTAGTTTTTTCTGCGACAGTCGGAGGAGCAGTCGCCTATGGACAGGACGCTCAGTCCGGTGACAGCAATAGCCCTGCTGCCAAGCCGCAGGTCGTGGAGCATCCCGACCCATTGAAGCGTCGTCTCTCTGACCGCGAGCGCCTTCAGCAGCAGAAGGACCTCAAGAAAGAAATCAAGGGCGAATACAAGAAGTGGCTCGATCAGGACGTCGTCTGGATCATCACGGACGAGGAACTGCAGGCGTTCAAGCAGCTCTCGAATGACGAAGAGCGCGACGCATTCATCGAAGCCTTCTGGCAGCGCCGTAATCCGAACCCGGATTCGCCCGACAACGAATATCGCGAAGAGCACTACCAGCGCATCGCTTACGCGAATGAGCACTTCGCCGCCGGTAAGCCTGGCTGGAAGACCGACCGTGGCCATATCTATATTGCCTACGGCAAACCGGACAGCATCGATTCGCACCCATCGGGCGGACAGTATGAACGTCCCATCGATGAGGGCGGCGGTTCCACCTCGACCTACCCGTTTGAGACCTGGCACTACCGCTATCTTGAGGGTGTCGGCGACAACATCGATATCGAATTTGTCGATACCTGCATGTGCGGCGACTATCACATGACCATCGACCGTTCTGAAAAGGACGCCCTGAAGATGGTTCCCGGCGCCGGTCTCACGCTGTATGAGCAGTGGGGGCAGGGAAGCAAGACCGACCGCTTTACGCAGGGCGGTATGGAGCAGCTTGGTCTCGGACCCCGCAGCTCCATGAACCAGTCCAAGCAGTTCGACCGTCTGAATACGTATGCGAAGCTGATGGCGGCTCCGCAGATCAAATTCAAGGATCTGGAACAGTATCTAACCAAGTCGACCATTCTGAACGGACCTCCGTTCCTCTTTGATGTCCGTACGGACTACGTGAAGGTGACGAACGAGACAGTGCTTGTTCCCCTGACGCTTCAGGTGAAGAACCGCGACGTAACCTTCTCCAACAAGGATGGCGTGTCGACGGGTACGGTCAATATTCTTGGCCGCGTAACCAACCTGAATCACAAGGTTGTGCAGACCTTCGAAGATACGGTCAGCATCCAGGTTCCGAGCGAACTGCTGCCGAAGACCCAGGACAACGTTTCGGTGTATTGGAAGTCGCTGCCGCTGAAGCCGGGACTATATAAGGTGGACATCGCGATCAAGGATGTCAATAATCCTGACCACATCGGCACCTGGAAGCGCAGCGTAAACGTGCCGAAGTTCGACGACGACCGCCTGGCGGCCTCCAGCCTGATTCTGGCTGACAAGATGGAGCGGGTCAGTACTCACGAGATCAGCACCGGCAACTTTGTAATCGGGAATACCCGTATCCGCCCGCGTGTCTCGGCTGGTTCCGGAGTTCCGGTTACCTTCAAGCGCGACCAGAGCCTGAATTTCTGGATGCAGGTCTACAACCTTGGCATCGACGAAAAGAGCAAGGTCAACAGCGCCAAGATCGAGTACCAGATCACCGATCTATCGAATAACAAAGCACTTCTGGATGCGACAGAGGAGACAGCGAAGCTGAATCCGCATGCCGACCAGGTAACGTTGGAGAAAAGTGTCCCGCTTGCCAGCCTGCAGCCTGGCAAGTACCAGGTAACCATCAAGGTGGATGACGGCGTCTCAAAGCAGCAAATTGCTGAGTCAGCGCCGTTTGTTGTGGAGTAATATTGCAGGTCAGGAAGCCGGAAAGCTGCATAGCTGGGCCCAAGGAGCATCGGCGGCAGAGGCAACCTGAAAACGCTGTCCAGGCTGTGTTAAGCAGGGACGCGGATTTTCTGGAATTGGCTGGCGCAGTGTTTCGTGTGTAAGCGCAGTGAAGCGAGTCCGACTCCAATCCGTATCGTTGCTTCTGGTATTGATGCCAGTGGCGATTGGCGTTGCCGTCGCGCAGCCCAAAGGGGCCGATGTGTCAGGTATCGTGCGTGATGCCCAGGGGATTCCCCAGATGGGCGCCCTCGTACAGGCACTTCTGCCGGACGCCACTCCTGCCGGAATGGCGGTGACAGACCTAAAGGGTCATTACGTTATCCGGAATCTCACTCCTGGAAAATATCAGGTACGCGCAAGTGCGGTTTTGTTTCTGCCGTCGATGCGAGGCGATCTTCGTCTTCGCGCCGGTGCTCAGGCCATCGTTAACCTGACGCTGACGACTCTCTTCGAGGAGAGCCGGTGGCTTCCTGCTGAGCGTCGCCAGCCGGACGAACCAGCCGATGAGTGGACCTGGTCGCTGCGTACGGCGGYAAACAGGCCGATTCTGCGCCTGGCAGGCGATCAGGACGTGGTGTTGATCTCTCCTGGACCTGAGGCCCCGCGGCGTGTCAGCCATACGCGGGTTGAAGCAGCCAGTGGAGACTGCTTTCCCTGGAAGTCGGTAGCTCTCTCCGCGCTGTACGTATGGGGGCAGCCTCCGTTGAGGCCCGTCCCTTCGTAAAGCTGGCGATGCATCCCAGCGACATGCTGGTGCTGAGCTATCGCATGGCTCGCTCTCGCGAGACGCAGAGCGCGGACGATATCGATGCCGCCGATGCTCCTCTTCCGGTTGCGGTACTACAGGGAGACCGCATGCTACAGGAGCGCGGTACTCACCAGCAATTTGCCGCGACGCTCCGGAATGGTAAAGGAAGTATCCGTACGGCTTACTACCGGGATTCGATCGATCGGCCCATGGTGGCCGGTATTGGGCCTGTTACCGGTTCTCAGCTGGCGCATGGAACCATGCTGGCGGATGCAACGACCGGCACCGCCCGGATGATGGGAGATCCGTATACCTCCGTCGGTTGGAGTGTTTTTGCCAGCGAACAGCTAGGCCAGAGCATCTGGACGACAGTCGAGGTGAATACCGGCGATGCCTTGTCGGTGGTCAATGCACCTCAAACGTCGTCTCAGACGGTCACCAGATTCCGTGCCGGCCGCACGAAATCGGCCGCAATGGGAATTAAGGCGCTGCTGCCAGCTTCGGGGACACAGCTTCGTACGAGCTATCGCTGGCAGAATGAGCAGACGGTCACCCCTGTGAACCTCTTCTCAGCCATGAGCCGTCAGCCCTACCTGAGCTTGTCTGTACGGCAGCCGCTTCGCATTCGCCGCCTCCGGCTCGAGAATATGGAGGCGTTCCTCGACGTTACCAACCTGCTGGAGCAGGGCTATCAGCCGTATCTCTCCTCCGACGGCAGAACCCTCTATCTGGCGCAGTCGCCGCGCATGCTTCAGGCCGGGCTCGCGTTTACCTTCTAATCTCCAGAATCTAAAGT
>NZ_JBFRCY010000107.1:0-8234 GCF_052113305.1 Terriglobus sp. YAF25 | reverse complement strand
ATCTCAATGAGACCTTTGTCGTTGAAGTGGCGGAAGCCCTTGATGATGTCGCCTTCGAGGGCGTTGAAGTCATCCAGTGCTTCCTGGAAGAACGCGTGCCAGAAGCGGGCGGTTTCCGCGAAGTGCGTTTCGCCGCCCTGAATGAAGAAGGCTTCGTCTTCCGTAGCGGCGGTGATCTTGCGATCGAGATACTTCGGGAACTCAGCCCGGAAGACGGGATGCGCGAGCTGCTCCAGAAGGATTGGCGAAAGATTAATATTCGCCTTGAGTGCTAACCCGTCTTTTTCAAGACGTCCAAGGACGCGCAACAGCGGGAGATAAGTTTCGGCCGTTGCCTCATGTAACCACTCCATACCATGTGGCCATGTACCGTGGTTGACCACGTAAGGTAGATGAGAGTGCAGCGTAAATGTCAGAAATCCTGCAGGCTTCTTCGTCGATGCCAAGGCGGTAGACCTCGTACAGTCTTGATTGCAGGTGGTTCGTTTGTATCTCGGGAAGGAACGACGCATCCCTCCGGGGCAGCGTTGCTCCGAGTCTACTACACGAAAATCGCACCTTCGTGGTTGTTTGAGTAGACGCAGGTTGATGAAGCGGCGTTGTAACCTGCGCGGTCGCCGACAAACGCCGACATGAAAAAAGCTCCGGATCCACGAAGGAATCCGGAGCCCTTTTATTGAAACGTCTTAGAACCGTTTATTGCATCGGGTGACGTGTAGAGTCATCGTTGTTCGACGCTCCCGCGGGTGTTGCCTGCACCGTGAACGCATTGGTCAGGCGGAAGCGGATGAGCGACTCGGTGGGGATCTGTACCTGCTCACCTCTGGTGACAGCGTTGATGCCCGCGCCGCTTGCGCCGCCGGCGGCTGCGCCGATGGCAGCGCCCTTACCGCCGCCGAAGATACCGCCCAGAATGGCTCCAGCGGCTGCGCCGACACCAGCCTTGGTGGCGGTGTTCTTACCGCGTCCGGCACCTTCCTTACTGAAGGCTTCGGTGGAGACCGCGATGCGCTCACCGCGGCGGGAGATGCTGGTCAACTCAATGGAGAGCAGCGAGCTTCCCTTGAAGTGGGCAGCATCTTTCGCTTCCACAACGCGCCCGCTGACCGGGGTTCCCTGACGAAGAGCAACCCATCCATCGACGATGATGTCGTTGGAGATGACGCCCGTGAAGGAGTCACCCGTCTGTGTGGTCGCGGAGTCCAGACCCTGCGTGATACGTACCGGGAGGAAAGTTCCGGCAGCCACCGTCACATTCTTTGTCGTGGGCGCCGGCGGCGGTGGCGGAGGAGCCTGAACAACAGGGGCCGCGGCTTGTCTTACAGGGGCTGGTGCAGGAGCTGGGGCCGGAGCCGGCTGACGCTCGACGATGACGGGCTTGGGCCTCTTCTCACGCTCGGGCCGTATTGGAGTGGGCTCGGGAGCGGCAGCAACAGGGGCCGGGGCCGCAGTCGGAGCCTGGACGTTCAGGTTGTTGATGACGGTCTTGACGCCGGGAATCGCTGCCGCGTCGTTGGAGGCCAGTGTTTTGGCCGCCGCATTGCTGACATTTCCGCTCAGCGTGGCAACGCCGCCCGAGACGCCTACCTGAATCTGTTCCGCGCTCAGAGCTGAGTCCGAGGTGATCTTGCTCTGGATGGAGGAGGCCAGGCCGTTGTCATCCGGAGGGGCCGGAGCATCGGCCTTCTTGCATCCAGTTACAGCGAGGGCCAGAGCAAGCGCCAGGCCGGTGGTGCGAAGAGTGTTGTGCATATGTTCAAGATTCATGGAAATCCCTCTCCTTACGCGGGATGTGCGTCCTGATCTGCGATTTCCCGGCGAGCTCCGGGGGAGTGTGTGTCGTCACTCATCTTAGACGTCAAGTTTATCTCCGATGTTTCTGTCATAAGAAAGGGAATGTTCTGGGTAAACCTGGCTCGCGCGAGTAGCATCCTCATTAAGCAGCGGTTTTGTGCGCGATGACAGGCGAGGTTTGCCGCCCGGAAGGGGATTTGCTACCATCCGATTCTCCGCAATTCGAAGGTTATATACACCAATCTCGCTCAGGAAAGAGGGAAACAAATGGCAGAGAATGACAATGGCTCGAACGGAATTGGCTGGTTTCTTGCAGGACTTGGCATCGGCGCGCTGATTGGTGTGCTGTACGCTCCAAAGTCCGGGAAAGAAACGCGTGAGGAGCTGGTGCTCTCCGCCAAGGAAGCCCGCGACAAGGCCAATCAATATGTGGAGCGCGGTAAGGAACAGTTGGATGAATACGTTGACCGCAGCCGCCAGTACTATGAGCGCGGACGCAGCCAGTGGACCGAGTATGTAGAAAAAGGGAAGGATTTTCTGCACGAGCAGCAGGACAAGGTGTCCGCAGCCGTAGAGGCTGGGAAAGAGGCTTATAGCAGGACTGCTGTGGAAGACCCTTCCAGCGAGCACTCAGCGTAAACTCAGCTTGAATGGGGCTCCGCGTCTCGACGCGGAGCCCTGTTACTATTTCCGGAAAGAAAGCGCGGCCTACCCATGCTTACAGCAGCCATCCTTTGGCAAAGTCAACTGGCACAGGATCATTCCAACCTGCTCATCACCTTCATCGCGGTGGTTTCCGTTGCGGTCGTGTTGCAGCTCGTTGTGCTGGCCACTATGGCGATAGGCGCTGCCAAGACGCAGAAGCAAATACTTGCAATCGCGCAGGAGCTGCAGGCAAAGGCCTCCCCGATCATGGATAGCGTCACGCGCGCCGTGGAGAAGACAGCGCCGAAGGTGGACCGGATTACCGACAATCTGGTGGAGACGACAAACATTCTGCGCGACAAGGCGCACGAGTTGGACATCGTTGTCTCCGAGGCTGCCACACGTGCACGCGCCCAGGTAGTTCGCGTTGATACTGCGATGACCGATACGCTCAATACCGCCGGTCGCGTAACCGCTGAGGTGCACCATGCCGTTATGGTGCCGGTACGTCATATCTCCGGTGTGATTCATGGGATCAAGGCGGGATTAGAGACGTTGATCGGCCGCGCCAAGACGTGGAGAGATGCTGCCGCGTCGGTTGCGACGGGCGTGGGCGATACCGAAGATTAGGATCGTACCAGCAAGGCCTAGAGTATGGCCGACAGTATGGTGGGAGCAGCACCCTCTGAAGCACACGGCTCCCGTTGGAGCGCTACATCAGCGAATCCAGCCGCCACCTATGACTTCGTCTTCCTGATAGAAGACTGCGGCCTGGCCTGGAGTGACGGCGCGCTGCGGTTCGTCGAAGATGGCTTCCACTTCGTCATCGCTAACTCTCTGCAGAGTCGCCCATGCGGGTTCGTGGCGATGGCGGATCTTTGCCTGCACACGCATCGGCTCTCCGAGTGAGGCGATGGAGATCCAGTTCAAATCGCCTACACGCATGGCGCGTGTCAGCAGTTCCTCTTCCGTGCCGACGGTGACGCGGTGTGAGTTTGGGTCGATCTGCAGAACGTAGAACGGATTCGGCTGATGCCCCTTCAGCCGCTGCTGGATGCCCTTGCGCTGGCCGACGGTGAAGTGATGTACGCCCTCGTGCGCGCCGACAACCTCYCCGGTGCTGGTGATCAACTCCCCTGAAGTATCAGGAAGGGGCTGCTCCTGCTCTTCCAGATAGGCTTCCATAAAGAGCTTGTAGTCGCCGCCGGGGATGAAGCAGATCTCCTGCGAGTCCGGCTTCTTTGCGAGAGCGAGGGAATAACCTTCCGCGAGCTCACGGACTTCGGGCTTCGTCATGTGGCCCAGGGGGAAGAGCGTGCGCGAGAGCTGCTCCTGGGTAAGGCCGAAGAGGAAGTAGGTCTGATCCTTGGCCTTATCCGCAGGCCGCTTGAGAATCCAGCGATCACGCGCCGGATCGTACTCGTTCCGCGCGTAATGACCGGTGGCAATACGCTCGGCGCCGATGGAGCGGGCGGTGAGAAGCAACTGGTCGAACTTCAGGTGGTTGTTGCACAGGGTGCAGGGAATAGGCGTGCGTCCATGCAGATACTCGCGGACGAAGGGCTGCACCACATCGCGCTCGAAGCGCGCCTCCTGGTTGACGACGTAGTACGGGATACCAATCTGCTCGGCCACACGACGAGCGTCGTAGACATCATCGATCGAACAGCAGCGGCCCTGAACAGCCTCCGGCATACCTTCATGCCCTGAGAGGCGGCGCTGGTTCCATAACTGCAGGGTAAGGCCGATGACGGTGTGCCCTTCGGCGCACAGCATCGCCGCGACAGTGGAGGAATCAACTCCTCCAGACATGGCGACGGCGATGGTCTCCTGCTGACTCATACTTCTCTATTTTCGCCCATTTTCGAGGAAATTTGTGGTGAAGCGGGTCCGTGGTGAGTTAGGCGGTATAGCCATCGACCCACCTCGCTCCGTGAGGGTGGGTTAGGAATACCTCAAATTCCTAATAACGAATTGGTCGATACGCTAGACCGTGACAGCCAACTTCCATGCCGGAGAGAGTGCGCGAAGACGGGAGACGACCTCAGGGATGGTTGCCAGAACGGCATCGATCTCGTCTTCGGTGGTCGTCCGCGAGAGTGAGAAGCGGATGCTGGCGCGCGAACGTTCGGGGGAAAGTCCCATCGCCAGAAGGACATGCGAGGGGTCGGTGGCGCCGGACTGGCAGGCAGAGCCGCCGCTTACGGCGACGCCCTTTAGATCGAGAGCGATGACCAGGGCTTCGGCCTCAAGATGGGCGAAGTAGAGGTTGGTCGTATTGGCGACCCGGTCCGCACCTTCCCCATTGATCTCAGTCTGTGGAACCCCGGAGAGAATGCCTGCTTCAAGCCGGTCGCGCAGACTTGCGAGCTGCCGGGGGCCTCCCGTTTGAAGATATTCCTGTGCAAATTCAGCGGCTCGTCCCAGCCCAACGATTCCTGGCAGGTTTTCTGTCCCGGCGCGACGCTGGCGCTCATGGCTTCCGCCGTAAAGCAACGGGCGCAGGTGGAGGCCTCGCCGCACATACAGCGCGCCTGTTCCCTGGGGAGCGTACATCTTATGCCCGGAGATGGAGAGCAGGTCGACGCCGAGATCTTTGGCATCGATCTCAAGCTTGCCGGCAGCCTGGACGGCATCGGTGTGGAAGAGCGCCCCACCTTCGTGAGCGATGGCCGCGAGCTCTTTGATCGGTTGGACGACACCAGTCTCGTTGTTCGCCAGCATGATGGAGACCAGGCGCGTATTCTGCCGCATGGCGGAGCGCAGGCTCTCAGGGGAGATGATCCCGGCGCGGTCAGGGCGAAGGACGGTGAGCTCAACGCCGCGCCGTTCCAGCTCTTCGGCAGCGTTCAGGATGGCATGGTGTTCGACGGCGCTGGTGATCAGATGGTCGCCGCGCGCGATCTCACTGGCGGGCTGCAGCGCACCAAAGAGAGCAAGGTTGTCGCTCTCCGTTCCTCCGCTGGTGAAGACCACCTCCGCCGGGCGGCAGTGCAGCAGTGCCGCCACGGACGCTCGCGCGTGTTCCACCGCAGCCCGGGCCTGCTGCCCCGGTTGATGGATCGACGAGGCATTGCCAAAGCGCTGCGTGTAGAAGGGGAGCATGGCCTCGAGTACTTCCGGCAGCACTTGCGTGGTCGCGTTGGCATCCAGATAAATCCGGCGCATCACTCCATTCTAAGAGATGACGCCCTTCCATACGGGTGCTAGGCTGATTGCGCGCTACACCTAAAAGGAGAGGCAATGAAAAGTAAGATTCTTGCAATCGCATTGGCTGCGTTGTGTTCCTCAACCATGTTCGGGCAGGCGCCACCGCCCGCACCTCAAGGCCCTGTAGAACCGGCGAAGGCGGCGGACTTCATGGTCTCCGGTGCGGAGAAGGATTTCATCAGCCTGATCGAAGCCATGCCCGCGGACAAGTACAGTTTTGCCCCCTCGTCCAGCCTCTTCAAGTCACCCGAGTCAGTTGATTTCAAAGGAGTACGGACGTTTGCTCAGCTGGTGACGCATACCATCCAGGCAAACTACTTCTACTGGGCTCCGGTGCTGGGCGAAAAGCCCGATCCGGAGAAGGTTGCCACGATCGGCAAGCTGACCGAGAAGGATGCCATCGTGAAGGCGGCGAAGGAGTCGCTGGAATACGGCCATAAGGCTGCTGCTTCGATTACGGCTGCCAATGCCTTTGAGGGAGCGGGCCGCGGTGCGGCGTCCACGAAATTGATCAGCCTTGCGGGTGGCGTGAGCCATATTCGTGACGAGTACGGCCAGATGGTCGTGTGGGCGCGTATGGTTGGCGTAGCTCCTCCGGCAAGCAGCGGACGTCCACCGGCGAATCCAGCGAATAAGTAAATTGTCGAGAGGTATGTGAAGAGGGCACGGCGACCGCCGTGCCCTCTTTGCTTAAGGGATTCGAGCTTCGCTCCAATGCCCATGTCCCCGAGGGACATGGGGCACCCAGAGTATGGGTCGTTGAGGGGGCTAGTAGGAACTGTGCTTGAACGGATTGCGCATGGAGACCGTCACAGATACGCCGGTGGTGTCGTACTTCAGCCTCACGCTGCGACTGTAGAAGCCGGAGACGATGACATTGCGATTCAAGGGAATCTCGAGGATGGTATCAACGCCATTATCTTCTGCGAGACTGACACCAACTGCGCGCTCTACCCATGCATGATTCACCCGCACGGGACGGTAGATCTTCTGGTCGCCGATCGGGAGATTTTCGTAGGCCGAGGCCGTGAAGGCACTGCGGAACGGCAAAAGAAACTGAGAGCCGGCCTGGAAGTGGGCAATGTGGCCGATGGTAGTGTAGGTCCGCTGAATCTCGCGATCGATCAGACTGGAAGTGTCGCCGATGCCGGTCTCGACAAAGGGAGCGACCCAATGGGCACTGTAGTCCACCCGGTGGTTCAAGTTGTACGTGACCTGACCATTGCCGAGGCCGTAGCTGTCGGCTCCCGTAGGAAGTGACATGGTAGCCGAACCTGTATAGGTGAACGCGCGGCCGAAGTCGGTGGTGTAACGCGTCGCGAGCGAGGTGTCTCCAACGAGGTGACGCAGCGTCTCCAGTTTGTAGGTCGTAGTGGAGCTGGTGGGGGCTGTGCTGGCGACGTAGCTGTGGATGCTGAAGAACGCCGGAACCGAAAGGTCTACCGACCAGTGACGATTGAAGCGATATGCCACGACCGGGGTCGTCATCTGGGTCCATCCGAGGACAGAGTTATGGATCGAGGAGGAGATGAGGCTGAAGCTCAGAACGTTGCGATCCTGGGGTTGAAACCGCTCCGGATCATAGCCTTCCCGGGCGACCGCCATCGCCAGTTCAGCGGCGACTGCATCATCAAGAGCGTCGTCTGCCGTAGAGCGGGAATCAGTGACCGAAGAGCTGACAGCCGTTGAGGCAGGGACCTGCGCCGATTGGCTCTGGGCGCCTGCGGCAGAGACAAGCCAGATGGGCAACAGGCAAAGACCCGCAATCGTTCGAACGACGTRCAAAGAGACACTCCAGGGGGACCTAGAGGAAGGCTACGCCGGGGCTGCGGCGAATGGCAACGAAAATCGCGGAGGAGATTTTCTCCGTCTGGTTAGAACATTTTCCCTGTTACTGGGTATCCCGGAAGAGGGGCAGAGGCGCCTTCATCTCGGAAACGCCCCTAGATGCGGAAGCCCCACGCTACACCGACAGGGAAATGCTTTAGCGCTGTTTGATCGGTGTGAGCGCTCGATACTCCGGTCCGATGACGGTTACCGCTGGTCAATCGGTATATAAGTCGCGGGATATTCCGGCCCGATGTAGTCGGCACGCGRCCGGATCAGGCGGTTATCGTCATGTTGCTCAATAACATGCGCGGCCCATCCGGAGATGCGGGAGATGGCAAAGATCGGCGTGAACAGATCGATATCGATGCCCAGCATGGTGTAGGTGGAAGCGGAGTAGAAGTCGACGTTGGCGTTGAGCTTCTTCTCGTTCTTAATGAAGAGCTCGATCTCGCGAGACATGCCGTACCACTTGCTGCCGGTGGACTTGGAGAGCTCCTCGCTCATTTTGCGCAGATGGGTGGCGCGGGGATCTTCGGTCTTGTAGACGCGGTGACCGAAGCCGGAGATCTTCTCCTTGCGCGCGAGCATGTCTTTGACGTACTGGACGGGATCTGCGCCGGCCTTGTCGATGGCATAGAGCAGGCGCATGGTCGCCTCGTTGGCTCCGCCGTGCAGAGGACCCTTCAGGGCGCCGATGGCCCCGGTGATGGCAGAGTGCATGTCAGCGAGAGTGGCGGCGATGACGCGGGCGGCGA
>NZ_JBFRCY010000106.1:0-9690 GCF_052113305.1 Terriglobus sp. YAF25 | reverse complement strand
GTATCAGCCTGCGTTTCGGCGCCAAGGTTCCGGGACCGACGACCAACATCGCTCCTGTGACCATGAACTTCAAGTACGCCGATGCCTTCGGCAAGTCCACGGCCAACGGCTACGAGCGTCTGCTGCTGGACGCCATGCTGGGCGATGCGACGCTGTTTGCGCACCGCGACGGCGTGGAGGCGACCTGGGCGCTGTTCACTCCTCTGCTCGAGAAGTGGGCCGAGACTCCGGTCTCCGACTTCCCGAACTATGATGCGGGCAGCTGGGGCCCCGAAGCCTCGGACGACCTGCTGGCGCGCGACGGCCGCTGCTGGAAGAGCTGCTAGAGCATTTTTCCTGCAGGTGTAGTGCAGGGCTTGTGCATCTATGGGCGTTTTCCGCAATGAAAACGCCGCTGCACACTCCTCCCGGGATACCCAGCAACAGGAAAAATGCTCCAACCACTGAGTAGAAGGAACTGAATGGCTCGTACGACCCTGGTAACGTTGGATGTCTCGCCGGATGCGGCGGCTGTGGCAAAGAAGGCGGCGGAGCACTTCGCCACAACAGTTAGGCAGGCGGTAGCGGCACGCGGAATGGCGCGTGTCGCTATCTCCGGCGGATCGACTCCGAAACGCATGTTCGCCCTGCTCTCGCAGGAGCCATTTCTAAGCGATCTTCCCTGGGACAAGCTCCATCTGTACTGGGTGGATGAACGCTGCGTGCCACCGTCGGATCCTGAGTCCAACTATGGTGTGACCAAGGAGTTGCTGCTGGATAAGGTCCCGCTGCCGGCTTCTCAGGTCTACCGGATGGAAGGCGAGCTCGAACCTCATGAGGCGTCTTCCCGTTACGAGGCCCTGATCCGCAATACCTTCAAGCTGGAGGGAGCGGAGACTCCGGTCTTCGACCTGGTTCAGCTCGGCATGGGCGACGATGGCCACACCGCATCGTTGTTCCCGCATACGGCAGGTATCGATGAGCTGAGCCGTATTGCCTTCGCTAACCATGTGCCGCAAAAGGACACGTGGCGCATCACGCTCTCGTGGCCGGTGATCATCGCCGCTCGCGAGGTGGTTTTCCTGATCGAGGGTGCCGCCAAGACCGAGGTCCTGGCACGTGTGCTGACCGGTCCGAAGGATCCGGAAACGCTGCCCTCGCAATTGATTCGGCCCGCAAATGGTAAGCTGCTCTTCTTGCTGGATACGGCCGCGGCAGCCAAACTGCCCTCGCCGCATGGCGGCACCATGGAGTGGGTTGGATGATTCTTGCAGGCGACGTCGGCGGTACCAAAGTACACTTAGCACTTTTTGACTTTACGGGCGGGCGCCTGCACATGCTGCGCGAGCACAAGTTCGCCTCGCGCGACTTCACCTCGGTCGAGGATGTCGTGAAGGCCTTCATCGCCCAGGACAACACGGGCGACACGCACGGCATCACCGCAGCGTGCTTCGGCGCTGCTGCAGCATCTGACAAAGAAGCTGAACGGCCGCGTCAGCTACGAGCGCGTGATCTCAGGGCTGGGACTGATCAACGTTTATCAGTTCTTCCGCGACGTAAAGAAGATGGAAGAGCCTCAGTGGCTAAAGGACCGCATGGCGAAGGAAGATCCAAACTTCGTAATCGCAACCTGCGGCGAAGATGGTTCGAGCGAGCTCTGCGCGGAAACCTTGAACCTGTTCGCGGGTGTCTACGGTGCGGAGGCAGGCAATATCGCGCTGAAGGTTCTGGCGCGCGGCGGTGTGTACCTGGGGGGAGGCATGTCGCCCAAGCTGCTGAAGACCCTGCAGAACGGTACGTTCCGGAAGGCGTTTTTGGACAAGGGACGGCTCTCGCCCCTGCTCGAGACGATCACGGTGCGCGTGATTCTGGATCAGAGCTGTGCGCTCCTGGGAGCAGCGGCCTACGCGGAATCGCGGGCGGCGGAGTTCTCCGGAATGAGCGAGCGGGCTGCTTCGCGGCATCAGTAGCGGCTACTGAATGGCGGATCCCCGATGGGGATCCGTTTTTTCCTTTAAAGTTCGGGCAGAACATCGGATTTCTCCGCTTTGCTGCGAAATGACAAAATTATGGGCTGTTTGATTGCTAGAGGTGCCCTGACTGTTGAAATGGTCCGGCACGTTTTGTTTGTCATCCCGTAGGGATCTGCTTCTTGCTAAACAACGCGACGCTCTAGAATAGGAACCCATGGCGCGCGAGTACGTCTTCTATGTCTATATCCTCGCGAGCCGTTCCCGCACCCTGTACATCGGCATGACGAATGGCATCGTTCGCCGGCAGCGGCAGCATGCCATGAAACAGCCTAGATCCTTTACAAGCCGATATAACGTCTACCGGCTTGTTTACTACGAGCGGCACCAGTACGTACTTAACGCGATCGCGCGGGAGAAGGAACTCAAAACCTGGAGCCGTCAGAGGAAGGTTGAGCTGATTGAGCAGGACAATCCTGCTTGGGAGGACCTGTCGGAGGCGTTTTATAGGAATTACAAAGGGGAACGGATTATGTAAACGCCCTATGCTCCGGATAGGGGTTTGGTAGAGAAGCAGATTTCTCCGCTACGCTGCGAAATGACAAAATTATGGGCTGTTTTGATCGCGGAGGTATCCGTCGCCGAATTGGCCAAGACGCCTTTTTTGTTTGTCATCCCGTAGGGATCTGCTTCTCTACCCAAGCTTTCTCGGGCAAGCCAACTACAATCCTTTTTTGTCATTTCGCAGCGTAGCGGAGAAATCTGCTTCTCTACCCAAAAGCTGGCCCCAAATGAAATACCTTCCCCAAAACGCCAAAACCCGACAAAAAAGCCATTCCAGACTAATAGGCGAGCGAAACCTGCCGATCTTTAGTATCGTCATTTCATTTAACAGATGCGATTTTGGCTTTCCCTCTTTGTTGCAGCACTTTCTTTCATCACCTCTGCACAGGCTCAGCGTCTCCCGTCGAATGCCCGTCCAACGCATTACGGGTTGACCATCACGCCTGACCTGAAGGCAGCGACCTTTGGGGGCGAGGAGAGCATCGATCTCACGCTGGATGCTCCCGCGACAGAGATCACGCTGAATGCTGCGGAGATCACGTTTACGTCCGTACGCGCTGCCGGGCAGGTTGCCGGGGTGTCGCTGGACGACGCGAAAGAACAGGCGACGTTTACCTTCGAGCATGCCCTGCCCGCCGGGCCGGTTACGTTGCAGATCCGGTATACGGGCATCCTCAACGATAAGCTTCGTGGCTTTTATCTTTCGAAGACCCAGCAACGCAGCTATGGCGTGACCCAGTTTGAGCCGACCGATGCGCGGCGTGCCTTTCCCAGCTTCGACGAGCCGGCGATGAAGGCGACTTTCGATATTGAGCTGGTGCTCGACGAGGGCGATACTGCGATCTCGAATACACAGATCGTCAGCGATACTCCGTTCGGCAGCGAGAAGCATCGCGTGAAGTTTGCGACGACGCCAAAAATGTCCACGTACCTGGTGGCGTTTCTGGTTGGCGAGTTTGCCTGCTCTACCGGGAAGGCGGATGGCGTGCCCATCCGCGCCTGCTCCACGCCTGACAAGGTGAAGTACACGAAGTATGCGGTGGATGCGGCTCAATACATCCTGCACTACTACAACCAGTATTTCGGTATTCCGTATCCGATGCCAAAGCTCGACATGATCGCTCTGCCGGACTTCGAGGCAGGCGCCATGGAGAACTTCGGCTGCATCACCTACCGTGAGACCGATCTGTTGGTTGACATCAAGAACGGATCGGTCCCGGCGAAGAAGAATGTCGCCGAGGTGGTAGCACACGAGATGGCGCATCAGTGGTTCGGCGACATGGTAACCATGCAGTGGTGGGACAATTTGTGGCTGAACGAAGGCTTCGCCACGTGGATGGAGAAGAAGCCTCTGGCTGCATGGCATCCGGAGTGGAACATGCAGCAGGAGCGCGCGGCCGAGCTCAACGAAACGCTCAACTACGATTCAGACTCCGCGACCCGGCCTATCCGCGCCACAGCGAATACGCCTGATGAGATCAACGAGATGTTCGATGGCATCGCCTATGGCAAGGCGGGCGCTGTGCTTGCCATGGTGGAGCACTACGTCGGCCCCGAGGTCTTCCGCCAGGGAGTCCATCGTTATCTCGCAGCGCATCTCTATGGCAATGCCACTGCCGAGGACTTCTGGACAGCACAGACCGAGGTGAGTCATCAGCCGGTTGATCGCATCATGGAGAGCTTCATCAGCCAGCGCGGCGTGCCACTACTGCGTTTTACCGACAAGGCAATGGACGCATCGCAGAGCCGCTTCTATCTCTCACCGCTGACAATGCGTGCGTCGCAGACAGAGCAGACGCAGGGTTGGGACGTACCGACGTGCCTCAAGGGTGTCGCCGCCGATCTCTGCCGCGTGATGGAGCCGGATGGCGCGAGTACGACGATCCCGGAGCCGTTCTTTTTCGCGAACTCCGGAGCGACCGGCTACTATCGCGCGACCTATTCGCAGCAGCAGTACAGCACCATCCTGCAGTTGATGGAGACACGCTTCTCTCCGGCAGAGCGGATGTTGTTTCTGGGAGAGCGTGAGGCTTTGATGCGTGCAGGGCTGATCCAGGTGAGTGATTACCTGAACCTGCTGCGCATGGTGAAGAAAGACGACAGCGCGGCGGTTCTGGAGACGGCAGCCGGCGGCCTTTTGGGTGTGGATGCCCGCATCGTCTCGGACGAGGACCGCGCACGGCTGCAGGACTGGATCTGCATGCAGTACCGTCCGGTCTACGATGCGCTGGGGAAGCCATCGAAGCACGACAGCTTTGAGAAACAGAGCCTGCGGGCTACGCTCTTTGGTCTGCTGGGCTTTGCAGGTGACAAAGCGATCATCGCCGAGGCGAACGGCTTCATGGATCAGCTCTTCCGTGGCAAGCTCTCGATCGATCCGGCGATGACCGGTACCGCACTGGCCATCGCAGCGCGTAACGGAGATCCATCGCTTTACGAGAAGATACGGAAGGCCTCGCAGATCGTGAAAGATCCTGGTCTGAAGACCAACTTCCTGCATACGCTGGCTCGGTTCACTAATCCGGCGCTGGTGGAGGCGACGCTGAAGTACGCCATCTCCGGCGAGGTGCGGACGCAGGATAGCTGGGTGCTATTGGCGATTCTGCTCTCGCGTCCTGAGACGCATGCACAGACGTGGGCTTTCATTCAGGAGAACTGGAAGCAGGTGCAGGCGACGCTTACAGAAAGCTCCGGTGCACGCATCGTGTCGGCAGTAGGAAGCTTCTGCACGCAGGATGAGCGCATCCAGGTAGACCGCTTTTTTGCGGAACACAAGGTCGATGCCTCCGAGCGCACGCTGAAGAAATCGCTGGAGTCGATCGACGCCTGCATCGCCCTGAGAAAGAGTCAGCAGGGCGAGTTGGCACGGTGGCTGGGAAGGAACTAATAGTTGAATAGTTCAATGGTTGATTTGTTGAATAGTTGAATGGTGTCTGGGGCTAGCTCAACTGTTTTAGCAACCCTACCTATTCCACTATTCAACCATTCCACTATTCAACTAGTTGAGCTCTGCATCAGCGGTTCCAATACGTCCTGTCGCGGCCATACGCAATGTGAAGCGGACGCGCACAGCTTTGTCGTTGCGTTTCATGTGGTAACGCAGGTTGAGTGGACGCACCAGCGGACCGGTGGGGGGAGCATCGCTTCCGGCTGAGATCTTCATGCTGCGAGCGTCACGGTCGATCTCTTTGCCTTTCTTGTCGAACTGCGTGCACATCAGGATGAGTTCAGCGCGCCGCGGCTCTGTATCGGTGGCATAGCTCCAGGCGACACCGCGTGCATCCACGTGTAGCAGGTACGTGTTTGCCTCAGTCGAATCTTTTTCCAGTGTTACAGGAATGCCGTCGTAAACCATCTGACTGTTTTCTGCGGCCACCAGGTCTGAGACCAGGCGCCGAGAGGGATTCGTAGGATCCACGCGGCCCGGACCGTAGGAGAGATAGTAGCCTTCGCGGGTAAGAACCTTTGCTCCTGGACGATTCACGGTGACCACGATCTTGCGGAACTTCTGCATGTCACGCGAGGTGTCAGTCGGCCGGTAGGTGAGGGTATAAAAGGTCGCGCCGTCTTTGATGGCAGTTCCAATCTCGGTGTCGACATCATTGCGGCCATAGAGCGCGGCCCCACCAGTTGCCTTTGCCAGAGCGGAGAACTGGTAGTTGCCGCCCAGCGGATCGTTGAACGCGGCGGCGCTGCCATACTTGCCGGGATCCGCCATCACACCTGCCGGATCGATCGTGTAGAGCGTGATGCGCGCGTCACGCAGTGTGTTGACCGCGTCCTGGATCGCGTTATCGACGCGGTGCTGCTGATCGACCGGGGCATTGACGAAGTTGAAGGGCGGGAAGCCACGGCCGACCCAGATCATATTCTTGTGGCCGAAGTGACCAGTGGTGGCTTGCGCAACGCGGCGCAGGGTGATGAAGGCGGTAGCGTAACGTTCGCCGATCCAGGAATAGTTATGTGTCTGCCATGGATACGCGACAAAGTGTTTGTCCAGGGACTGCAGGATAGCCTGCTTGTCCTGGGTGTAGTCCTTCAGTACGGTGAAGTGCTGCAGGTCTACGGCCAGCAGCATGGTCGGAACCTCGAGCTTGTCCGGCTGCTTCTCCATGAACTTTTTCAGCGAGTAGCGCGCGAAGGCCATGTCTTCAAAGCGCGTATTGAACTCGTCGAGAACGATGATGTTTACAGGCGCGCGCGGCGTCAGCTTATCAAGCTCACCGGTCGAGTTAATGGTGACAGAGGGCGGCGGAATGGTCGCGCCTGCCTGCTCGAAATTCAGAACCGTCTGCGGTTCGCCCATCTCGGAGACAGAAAAGTCTTCCTTCTTCAGGCCTGGAATGGGATTGCCCTTGCTATCGACGACTACGGCATCAAGGATCACCAGACGCGCATTGCGCTGAATCGTGTAGGCGCCGTTCTGCTGCTGGGCAGTGACCGGACCTTGCTGCGAAGACGGCGATTGCCCAGCGGCAGAAGGCTGGGGCGCCGGTTGTTGCGTGGATGGAGTCTGTTCCTGAGTGGATTGCGTGTTGGTACCGGAGGGCTCCTGCCCCGCGGAGATCGTCGCTGCTGTTGCAAGAACAGCAGCCCAAAGCATCGGTCGCATCGGTGTCACCTCTGTCGTGTGTTGCCGAGTGCCGCCAGGGGAACGGCGGCATCCTGAAGATGACACGAAAGCTGGGCAGAGGTTGCGGTCGGGACAAGAGAAGGCGACGAATTGTTGGCTAGGTGTTTGAAACCACGAACTCTTCTTCTTGGGAAGGAGTGACGGATACCGGTGACGGTTGAAAAAGCCACTGCTGCACGCCCAGAGCTGCCACCGCTCCCACCATCTGAGCAACGATGAAGGGAAGAACGTCGGCCGGGCGAATTGCGGCGAAGGTGTCGGTCAGGCATCGGGCAACGGTTACTGCGGGGTTCGCAAAGGAGGTCGATGAGGTGAACCAGTACGCGGCAGTGATGTATGCGCCGACGGCATAGGGAGTTGCTGCCGGACGTACACGAGAGCAGCTGAGCACGACCATCAGAAGACCGAAGGTGGCTACGAACTCCGAGAGCAGCAAGGCCGGTCCACTGCGGATATGGGTTCCATGCTGCAGCAGAGGCACACCGAAGATGGCATGCGCCAGAACTACGCCGCAGCAGGCGCCTCCGATCTGTGCAAGTACGTAGAGGACGGCGTGTCCGCGTGGCAGTGAGCGATCGAGGACCGCTGCCATGGTGACGACCGGATTCATGTGAGACGAAAGATCGCCAAAGGTGAGGATCAGTGCAACCAGACCTGCGCCTGTAGCCAGCGAGTTGACGAGTAGTGCTATTGCCTCATTGCCCTGAGTCAACCGCTGACCCATGATGCCGGAGCCAACGACGACGGCCAGCAGAAGAGCGGTACTGAGGAATTCTGAGACGGCGCGGCGGCCGAGAGTTGAGCTCACAAAGAACCTGCTTCGGATAAAGCTTCGGGCGTAATGGTCTTCAGATCGAGCAGACGGTGGATGCGCCGATCGAGTGTGGCGAAGGCTTCCGCATAGGCATGAGCGATCGCCTCTTCGTTGCCTTCTGCTGCTGCGGGATCGGGCAGGCCCCAGTGCGCGGTTGCGGGATGGCCGGGCCAGAAGGGACAGGGCTCCGCCGCAGCGTTGTCGCAGACGGTGAGGATGATATCCATCTGCGGCCCACCGGGCTGTGCGAACTCGTCCCAGCTCTTGCTGTGCAAGCCTTTGGTTGAGATTCCTTCACTCTGGAGCTGGCGCAATGCGCCTTCGCGCACCAGGCCGGCCGGCTGGCTGCCGGCGCTGAAGGCGCGGAAACGGCCGGCTCCACGATGGTTTAACAAGGCTTCGGCAAGGATGGATCGGGCTGAGTTTCCGGTGCACAGGAAAAGAACATTCATCATGCGAGAGCTTCCGTTGGTTTGGTGGCACGCACGAAGGCGCTGACAAACCTGTCTTCCACCTGCGAGGCGATGGAGTCCACATCGACACCGGCTTCGGTGAGGAAGTGACGGGCGTCTTCGATGCAATAGACGCGTGTGATTTCGAGGTCGATACCGGTGAAGCCTGCGGCAGCGAGTTTCCCGCGATACTCCCGCTCTTCCAGGGCTCCGGCAATGCAGCCTACCCAGAGCAGCATGCTCTGCCGGATCTCGTCCGGTACCTGTCCACGAACAACAACGTCGCTGACGGCAAAGCGGCCACCAGGTTTGAGGACACGGAAGGCTTCCCGCAATACGCGGTCCTTATCGCTGGAGAGATTGATCACGCAATTGGAGATGATGACGTCTACACCTGCGTCTGGAAGGGGAATCGCTTCGATATTGCCCTTCAGGAATTCGACATTGGTGACGCCTGCCTTCTGCTGATTCTCGCGCGCCAACTCCAGCATCTCGTCGGTCATGTCGAGGCCGTAGGCTTTGCCGGTAGGGCCGACGCGTTGCGCTGAGAGCAATACATCGATGCCTCCGCCAGACCCGAGATCAAGGACAGTCTCACCCGGCTTGAGATCGATCAGTGCCGTAGGATTCCCGCAGCCAAGAGAGGCCAGCACAGCTTTCTCAGGCAGAACGCCGTGCTGATCTGCCGTGTACAGATTGCGGGTGATGGGGTCACAGCACTGCATCAGCGGGTCGCAGCACGCGGGTTCGTTTTGCTTGACGGCGAGCGCCAGAGCGCCGTATTTGTCCTTCACGGCAGAGATGGTATCCATAGATCCTCCTGACATATCTGCTTAAGCAGATGTATCTGGTGAGGGCATATCTGTCAAGACGGATATAATGAATTTCGCATGGCGACGAAAGGGAGAACGGAGCAACTGGCGCAGATCTTTACCGCGCTCTCTGACCCGACGCGCCTGCGTATCCTCAATCTTTTGAATGGGCGGGAGGTCTGCGTCTGCTACTTCGTGGAGATTCTGAAAGAGCCGCAGCCGAAGATCTCGCGGCATCTGGCGTATCTGCGAAGCGCGGGCATGGTGGCGACTCGCAAAGAGGGCAAGTGGGTGCACTACAGCATCGCGTGGCCTGAGGAGAAGGATCTTCGGAAGGCGCTGAGTGCGGCCTTGCGGGCGCTGGAAGATGACAGGAAGATGCAGGCGGACCTGCGGCATCTGGAGATGGCCTGTTGCTCTCCGCAGAAGTTTGTCACGCTGGAAGGTGCGCCGATGCCGGCGCGAA
>NZ_JBFRCY010000105.1:0-8288 GCF_052113305.1 Terriglobus sp. YAF25 | reverse complement strand
ATCCTTCGCGACAGTGATGCCGAGTTGATCGATGCTCTTGATCGAGCCGGTGCTGGTACCGCCGAACAGAGCGCCTGATAGCGACTGCTGCAACATCGAAAGCGTTGACGTTCCGGACAGAGGCGGGGCTGTACTACCTGAGACTACCTTTGATTGCACAGCGAGTTCCTTCGCTACGGTGTTGTACGCGCTGACGAAGGTGCTGAAGGCGGTCTCGATGGAGCTGTTGTCATTGGCAATCACTACCTGAACCGTCGACGACGGATCTGCCGAGACAAGCTGAAAGGAAACACCTGGAATCGCTCCGGAGACCGTATTGGAGCTGCTGGTGACTCCAACACCATCCACGGTGAGCTGTGCATCGCTCCCAGTCTGCCCCTGATTCATGGTGAGCGCGTTTCCGCTGCCGTCACTCAAACCACCCGTGATGGTCAACTGCCCTGCGGCGCCGCTAGTCTGGCTGACGAACGAGAGCCGTGATCCGCTTGAGTCCGTAATTACGGAAGCACGTACACCGATGCCGGCGAGATTGATCGCCTTTGCATAATCGGCAAGCGTTGAGCCCGAAGCAACATTGACCGTCTGTGCAGTTCCGCTTCCTACCTGAAAGGTAAGGGACCCGCTCACCGATGCGGTAGAGCTGGAAAGCTGACTGGTGTACATGGAGGAGGTCTTGGCCAGCGATGACACCACGACGCTGTGACTGCCGGCAGTGGCCGTACTGGAGGCCGAAGACAGAGAAAGAATATTGTTGTCGGAGCTGGAGCCCTGCTTCTGGGCCATGACGCCGCTGAAGTCCGTCAGGCTCGTCAGAGCGCTATACATCGTCGACAGATCGGTGCCGATCTGCGACAGCACTGTGTCCTGGCTCTGAAGCGAGGTGACCTGGTCTTTCCACGCCGTCTCGACGCCCTGGCGAATGGAGACGATCGACGAGACCGTCGTCGCGACATCGAAGCCCTGGCCGCTGGTGGCGGAACCGAATGCTAAGCCGACTGTACCCATAATGTGTGTTCTCCCCCTGGAAATGGCACGTCAGTGACCAAACCCAATCGGGAGCGAATTAAGTTCCTGCAAGAAAATCGGCGGACGAGCCGTAAGCAACTCGTCCGCCGTGCTGAGGAAGGGTGATTATTGGAGCAGCTTCAGAACCTGCTGCTGCGTCTGGTTGGCCTGCGCCAGGGCGCTGATACCGGTCTGGCTCAGCACCTGGAACTTGGCCAGTTCGCTGGTGGCGGTGGCGTAGTCCGTGGAGCGGACGCTGGACTCGGCCGCGGTCAGGTTTTCGGACTGCGAAGTCGCAACCGACGAAGCAGCTGAGAGCTGGTTGATGTTGGCGCCGATCTGGCCGCGCTGATAAGCAACGCCGGCGATGGCGGTGGTCAGGTTGGTAAGAACGGTCTGGGCGGTGGAAGCCGTCAGGGTGGCGACAGCGGTAGCAGTAAAGTCTACGCTGGTGCCAGCCGCATTCAGACCCACATGAGAGGTGCTGAGAGCGCCGGTCGTGTCGCTGAACACCGTCGCACCCGAGCTGGTGCCGTCAGAGACGAAGATCGTGGTTGCCGTGCTGGAGAATACCGCGTTGCCGTTGAAGTTCGTCGAGGAACCGATGTTGCCGATTTCCGACAGAATGTTCYGGTACTCCTGGTTTGCAGCGCTAACCTGCGAGCTGTTCAGGGTGCCGTTGGCACCCTGGGTGGCCAGGGTCACAGCGCGGTTCAGAAGGTTGGTGACCTGGGAGAGAGCGCCGTCAGCGGTCTGCAACAGACCGATACCGTCGCTGGCATTACGAGCCGACTGGTTCAGAGCGGCAACGTTGGCGTGCAGGCCGTCAGCCAGGGCCAGGCCGGCGGCGTCATCGGCGCCGGAGTTGATGCGCGAACCGGAAGAGAGCTGCGTAAGGGTGTTCTGCAGGTTCTTCTGGGTCGACGCGAGGTTGTTCTGTGCGTAGAGAGCAGAGATGTTGTTAAGGACACTCAGGGACATTGGTATTCACTCCTTTTAATACGTCAAGAAAGAATTGCGCTTTGCCTGCCTGGTGTCCTCTCTTGCGATTAGCACCTCGCGGAAGGCTCCGCGTTCACCTACCTCATCGGTCTGTCCCGAAAGAACATTAGCCAGAAATGTAAAAGTACACAAAAGTAATGCGTTGCCCCCAATGGCCGATAACAAACAGGAATAACGGAGTTAGATCCCCATGATTGAGCTCGCACGCCTGAACGGTCACGCTCTCTACATAAATGCGGACCTTATTAAGTACATTGAGGCCTCCCCGGACACCGTCATCACCCTGGTGACCAACGAGAAGATCATCGTCCTCGAAAGCTGCCAGCAGGTCATCGATCTGGCCCATCAATATAAGGCAAGCCTGCTTCGCTCCACCTGGCCGACAGCCGCGGACGCGCTGGCGGCAAAGTTCGCCCACAACATTGAAGAGACCTCTCGCTAAAAGGAACAGATATGGACATCGCAAGCGTTGCAGGTATTGTTCTGGCCCTACTCGGCATTCTGGGCGGCATGATGATCGAAGGCGGCCAACTCGCCCAGATCACACAGCCGACCGCGGCCATGATCGTCGTTGGCGGCACCGCCGGCGCTGTTATGCTGCAATTTCCCCTCAGCATCTTCCTAGGCGCCCTTAAAAAGGTCGCCTCCGTATTTCTGCATAAGGGAGCGGATAGCCAGGCGCTGGTCAAGCAACTGGTGGATTTTGCCAACAAAGCCCGCAAAGAAGGCATCGTCTCCCTGGATACAGAACTGGCCAAGGTGACCGATCCCTTCCTTAAACAGGCGATGATGCTTGCCGTCGATGGCACGGAGCCGACCGAACTCCGCAAGATCATGCAGCTCGAGCTCGACAACAAGAGCGAGATCGAGGAAAAGATTCCGCAGGTCTTCGAGTCTGCGGGCGGTTTCGCGCCGACCGTCGGCATCATCGGCGCCGTACTCGGCCTGATCCAGGTCATGCAGCACCTCGACAACATCGATGAGGTAGGACGTGGTATCGCGGTCGCTTTCGTGGCAACCATCTACGGTGTGGGACTGGCCAACCTTATCTGTCTCCCCGCCGCCGGCAAGCTGAAGATCCGCCACCGCGAAGAGACCATGATCAAGGAGATGATGCTCGAGGGCGTCGTCAGCATCCTTGAGGGCATGAACCCCCGCATGATGGAAACCAAGCTTCGTACCTTCCTGATGGAACCGGGTCACGCGGAACAAAAGGCATAACGCCATGGGTAAAAAGAAACACGCCGAACACGTCAATCACGAACGCTGGCTCGTCTCTTACGCGGACTTCATCACACTGCTGTTCGCCTTCTTCGTCGTACTCTTCGCCTCATCGCAGAGTGACAAGAAGAAGGAGAAGCAGATGGCCGCAGCGATTAAGGCAGCCTTCTCCGATACGCGTATCTTCGATATGCACTCGGCGACGCCTGCCCTGACCGATGGCGGAGCCAGTGTCGACACCAAACCGATTGAGATGCCGCTTCCCACAGCACCCGAGTTCGGAAGCGGCAACGGCAATGGAAACGGTAGCGGACAGGACGTTGCGGCGCAGATCCGAAAGGCGATCGAACGGGCCGCTGCCAAGCAGATCTCAGCAGGAGCAATCTCAATTCACCAGGCGGCTGACGGATTGACCATCTCGCTGCAAGAGGGAGGCTTCTTCCCCTCTGGCTCGGCGGAGCTTCGAATGGACTCACAGGGAATGCTGGACCATATCATCGCGGCCCTGCCTACGAATATGAAGATCCGCGTCGAAGGCCACAGCGACAATCGTCCCATTCATACGGCACAGTTCGCGTCCAACTGGGAGCTCTCATCGGCACGCGCCTCTGCCATTGCCCGTGAGATGCTGACCCGCGCTAAGTTCGATCCGGCGATGATCTCTGCCGCCGGCTATGCTGAATACCACCCGGTAACCTCCAATGAGACCGAAGCCGGACGGGCCCGAAACCGCCGCGTCGATATCGTGGTGCTCCAGCTTACTTCCGCTCCCCCTCCGCCTCCGATGGCCCCTGCTCCTCGTCGGCCTCACAACGTAGAGTCAACAGCGTCGACCAGCGAACCCGGCATCGTAAAAGATGCGGTACCACCCTCCACACCTTAATCCTGTCCTCTAGCTCCAAGTCGGAGGCCGATGAGCTACTTATTATGCGGGTCAAGGTAGTTAGCGATAGAGCGGTGCAGGTCGGATGCGCCCGCCATCGTCAGGCGCTTTTCTGCGACATCGCCTGCAAACGCCATTTCGTTTGCCGTAACCGCACCGGCAATCACGATATCCAGCAGCTCCGCATGATCAGGTTCTATCTCATAGGCTTTATGGAGAACATCCATCCCTTCATCCATATGGCCGAGGTAAATCTGGCACACACCATATTTGGCAAGGATCAGCGCTGACGCGCCTCCGAGCCTGCGAGCCGTGTTGTAGGCATCGGAAGCGGCCTGGTACTGCTGCTGATGCAGATGGGCGTCGCCAAGCGATTCATAAAGAACAATGCTGGCTGAATGCCTCTCTACTGCATGGATGAACAGTTGGACTGCCTCAGCATAACGCTCCATACGGAGCAGACACACACCCCCGAGAATGATGGCATCGGTATTGGATTCATCCAACTGTATGGCGCGGATCAGGAGGTCCAGTGCGGCCTGCGGATTCTTACCGTACTCCAATTCTCCCCAGCCGAGTTCGTAGGCGGTTCTGCTGTCTTCCGGAAATGCCTCGAAATGGCGTTTGCCAATCTCAAGATAGAGCTCATTCTTGGCAGTTCGCACGGCCTCATCGTCTTCGGCGTGACCGAAGTGATGAATGACGAACGGTGCCTGTCCAATCGAGAGACCAGCTTCTTTAACCCGATGAACGACGGTTTCATGGACAGGCCTTTCGAACCAGACATCCGCATGTCGCCGGAATAACCGCGTATTGACGGATGTAACGTATGCGGGAAAACCCTCTGCTGCTGGAAGCACATGAGGATTCGCCATCGCCCCATCTGCGCCACTTCGGCTATTTACCTGCCGGACGTAATTCCATCGCACAACGTCAAAGGCGGACAAAGCAGTACCCGAAACCAGCGTTCTCAGAAGATTGGCGCCTTTCGGATCGAGCATCTCGTCAGCATCGAGCACAAGAATCCAGTCGCAGGTCGCTTGCCGCAGGACCAGGTTGCGGGCTTCCGCAAAATCACCGTTCCACGGGATCGGCATCCACTCTGCTCCAAATGCCTGGGCAATTTCGGCTGTATCGTCTGTCGACCCCGTATCTCCGATGACGATGCGATCGACGACGGAACGAACGCTCCGCAAACATCGCTCGAGACTGCTTCCTCCATTTTTCACAATCATCGAGAGTTCGATCGTGGATGTACGCATCCTTTGGAGCCCCTTCAAGAGCGATTATCACCCAAGGAAGGGACCCTCTCGGTCGGGGCGTTCCGCTTCGCTTAGCATCCAAAGAGGGGGACCCCTTCCGAAGAACGTATGACCATCTATCTCGCAACTACCAATGCCGGTAAACTGCGCGACTTTGCGGCAATTGCGCTTCAGCACGACGTGACCGTCGACACCTTGCCGGGGCTGGCCTCCATCCCCGAGGCGCCGGAGAATGAACCAACCTTCGAAGGCAATGCGGTCTCCAAGGCTCTGTATTACTCCAGACGTGCTCCGGGGTTGCTGGTGCTGGCTGACGATTCCGGACTCGAGGTTCAGTGCCTGGATGCTGCTCCTGGAGTACGTTCGGCACGCTACGCCGAAGACCAGCACTTCCCTCCCACGCCCGGCTCCACCAAGGATGAACGCAACAATGCCGCGCTGCTGCATGCCCTGGACGGCATTCCCGAGACCTGCAGGCAGGGACGTTACCGCTGCGTGCTTGCCCTGGCACGGGATGGAGAGCTGTTACAGACGGCAGAGGGCTCCGTCGACGGCATCATCCTGCAGTCGCCGCGTGGGGAGAACGGCTTCGGCTATGACCCGCTCTTCTTTCTACCGGAGCTGGACCAGACGATGGCGGAGGTCTCTATCGAACAAAAACAAAGGCTCAGCCATCGTGGCCGAGCCTTTGAGTCACTGTTGCGGCAACTCGATACCTAGGCCGCATTACTCTGCCAGTTTGAACTCCGGTTCCGCCTCGCTCCAGGCCATGCGCAGGCCGTGCCAGAAAGGCGCTGAACCCATCATGCGGACCGCCGTCAGGCTGGCGCCGATGTACCAGGGCGCCCGTCCCTTCTGCCACATTGCCGAGACCGGCTGCATGACACCGTTCGAATCCGGGTGGAAGACCCGCTCATCCCACTTACGGGAACCTTCCGGGAACTCCGGGTAGTTGCGGATGGCGGCCAGGGTCGACTCCAGCACGCGGTGCTTCCAGGGCTCGGCGTACTGCGGCATGAAGTGTACGTGGCTCACGCGCTCCACCCGAACCTCTTGCACGAACTCCGCAAAGCTGGTCGCGCGCGTCAGGTTGACGTTCGCATTCGGCTCCGTACCGTGACGGTCTCCACCGCTGATCAGAAGCATGCCCCAGCGCTCCGCCAGACCGATCACATCCCGGTTCTCGTGCCAGTTGCGCAGGCCGTTCAGCTCCAGAGCGTGGACAAAGCCGCCGCAATCACGCAGGAAACGCTCAACCTCGATGAGATGGCGCTCGGTTCCGATGTCGTACAGGTCCCACAGGGGGTGATTGAAGATGATCAGAACCTGCTTGATCTCATGCAGCTCCGCCAGAATCGAGCGCAGCTCCTGCTCGTTCGGCGTAGCGGTCATCGCCTCCATACGAGCCATCCACTGCTGGCAGGTCCCGGCCGGAAGGTTATGGATTCCCAGGTGGAAAGTCGTGATTCCAAACGGCGCGCTCCACTCCACGCTGATCGGCAGATCTTCAGCCGCATTGGTGGCGCGCAGCAGCAGAGGAGCGTTGATGTCGTCGTGGTCGCTGATGGAGACCATACCCGACAGCTGCAGTCCGTTTTCGATCTGTCCGCGCTCCAGGTCCAGCGACTGCATCGGCGTCAGGGGCGGCGTCCAGTAGGCACGGTCGAAGTCCAGCTTCAGGCCATATTCGCCGGCGCATTTTTCTTCCCGCGAGCGGACAAACTTCTCCAGCCAGGGAATCTTGTTGCCCATCGCGGCGATAAAGTTCAGCGTCTCCTTGGACTGGTTCGTATGACTGTGCAACGAGACACCGCTCCGAAACACCCGGGTATTCACACGTTCTTTCCAGCTACAGGTAATGACGCTTGACATCGGTCAGGCCCTCCGTCCCTAAGGTCGCCCGAAATACGTCAACAGGCGTTCAGCGCCAAAAGAACAGTCGATGAAAAGTGCACCAAAATTGGTACAACACAAAATTCGCACATTTTTCCGATAATCGCACACGAGAGGCCGCTTTTCCTTGACCCCGGTTTTCCAGGGGCGGAATAATACGGTTGCCGCAGCTTCAGGCTGACATTCGTACTAGAGGAGCGACCTCTCATTATGGCGACAACCGCCTCAGCACCGCCCGCCACCCCGCAGTTGAAGGGCGTTCAGCCGCTCCGCGCAGGCGAAGGCAACTCCTTTCTCTGGCGCCGTCTGCACTCGCTGACCGGCATTGTGCCGATCGGCGCCTTCCTCATCGAGCACATTGTTTCGAATTTCGAGGTCGTCAACGGTCCGCTGGCTTATGCGCAGCAGGTCAAGTTCCTGAACGGCCTGCCCCTGGTGCGGGTGCTGGAGTGGGGCCTGATCTTCATCCCTCTGCTCTACCACGCGCTCTATGGCGTCTTTATCGCTGTTCGCGGACGCAGTAACGTGAATGTTTATCCGTGGGCTGGGAACGTGATGTATTACTCGCAGCGCGCCACCGGTCTGATTGCGTTCGCCTACATCCTCTATCACGTCCTGACCCAGCGGTTTATGGGAGTGAGCCTGCCCGAGCATCCTGGCCTCGCATATGCCAAAGTACAGTTTGAGCTGCTGTCGCACTGGTATGCGATTCCGGTCTATGTCATTGCGATGATTGCCACCTGCTGGCACTTCGCCTATGGCATCTGGCTGTTTGCCGCCAAGTGGGGCATCACGCCGGGCAATGTTGCCCGCAAGCGCTTCGGCTGGGTTTGCGCGATCGGCGGGACCGCGCTCTGCATTATGGGCCTGGTCAGCATCTTTACCGTGGCATACAGCCGCCCATATTCGCCTGATGATGTGATGCCGGCGCAGTACGACAACGTCGTCGCACCTACGGTTCCACCGCAGCAGTAACTCGAAGAAGGACACACACAAGACTATGGCTGCAGCTACACCCAGGA
>NZ_JBFRCY010000104.1:0-8354 GCF_052113305.1 Terriglobus sp. YAF25 | reverse complement strand
CAGGCCAGAACATAGGATTGCTCACCGACAATCAGGCGCTCGCGCAAATGATTCAGCATCATGGTGCGCCCGTGCGGAGCAGGTAAAGCGGCGATCAACCAGCCATGATAGCGGCGGGTATTCAGGCCGCCCACGGTACCGGAAAGATAGCCGCCAAGGCCATTGGTGACAATCCATTCCGTGAACAGCCCTCGGCGGCTGCGAGTGCTCTCATCCAGATGGGCTACGTCGAGTTCAACGCGACGGACAATCGGTGCAGGGCGAAAGATCGTCTTCATGTTGCCAACTTGGATGCTGCAAAACGGCATCGCGCGGCCAGAAGATTCTAGAGCATTTTTCCTGTTATCCCGGGAAAGGGGGCAGCGGCGTTTTCAGTGCGGAAAACGCCCATAGGTGCAGAATCCCCACACGACACCTGCAGGAAAAAGCTCTAACGGGCGATGAGATTCACGATCTGGTTGGTAACCAGCGCCGCCGTGTATGCGAATACGGTCATATACGTGAACTGGATCGCCGGCCAGCGCCAGCTATTGGTCTCGCGGCGGACCATGATGATGGTAGAGGTGCATTGCAGTGCAAAGGCAAAGAAGACCACCAGCGCCAGCGCCCCGCCCAGCGTCATGTCACCGCGCAGCGCCTGCTGCAGACCAAGTGCGTGCGTCTCCGGATCGACACCGTAGAGAGTGCCCAGCGTACCGACAATCACCTCGCGCGCAACGATGGAACTGAGCAGGCCGATGCCGATCTTCCAGTTGAAGCCGAGCGGGCGAATGACAGGCTCGATCCAGTGGCCCACATGACCGATGACGGAATCCGTCAGCTCAGAGAACTGGCCGGTATGCACCGGCAGAACACTGAGAACCCATACGGCGAAGGTGACTCCCAGGATGATGGTTCCGGCCTTGCGCAGGAAGAGCTTCGCACGATCGTAGAGCCGGATGCCGAGGCCCTGCAGCGTAGGCCAGCGGTACTGCGGCAGCTCCAGGATGAACGGAGCCGAAGATGCCTTCAGCAAAGAGGACTTGAGTACACGGGCCRTAAACAACGCCGCGAGGAAACCGAGCACATAGAGGCTCAGCATAACGGTGGCCCGCAGGCCGACGAAACTTCCCAGCAGCCTACGATCCGGGACGAAGGCCGCGATGATGAGGGTATAGACCGGCAGGCGTGCCGAACAGGTCATGAACGGCGCGATCAGAATCGTGGCAAAGCGGTCACGCTTGTTCTCAATGGTGCGGGTCGCCATGATGGCTGGAACGGCGCAGGCGTAGGCACTGAGCAACGGAATGAAGGCCTTACCGTTCAGACCGATGGAACGCATGACGCGATCTGCGATCAGCGCGGCACGGGCAAGATATCCCGAGTCCTCCAGGATGCCAATAAACGCGAACAGCAGAAGGATCTGGGGGAGGAAGACCAGGACCGACTGCACGCCGTTCCAGAGACCGTCACGCAGAAGCGCACGCATCCAGCCATCAGGCAGAAGCGCCGCAATCTTCACGCCCAAGCCTGTCAGCAGGTTCCCAAGACCATCGCTCAGCGGTTGTCCCAGACCAAAGACCACCTGAAAGACCGCGATGACGACCGCAAGAAAGATCAATGGACCCCAGACACGATGTAAAAGCACATGGTCAAGACGACGCGTCCACTTGGGGGCATTGGGCTGCTGATAGCGCGTACGGGAGCTAACCTGGGTGGCCCAGTTCCGATAGCTGTCAGCACTTTGAATCACAGGCAGCTTCACGGCGCCAGGCCGGGTCACCTCGAAGTTGCCGTACTGACTGAGGAAGTCCGCAATGCGATCCAGCCCGACTCCCTTCGCAGCGGAGATCAGTGCGACGGGATGGCCGAGCTCCCGTGCCATGGCAAGCACATCCACCTTGCCGCCACGCGACTCAAGCACGTCAGACATATTCAAAACGACCAGGGTGGGCAGACCGAGCGCGAGAATTGGGGCTGCCAGCATTAGCTGGCGATTCATGTGGGTGGAATCGAGCACCAGCAGTACGGCATCGGGCGCGGGAACGCCGGGCATCTGACCCTTCAGCACATCGACGGCGACGCGGGCATCTTCGGAAAAAGTGGCGAGCGAGTAGATGCCGGGAAGATCGATCAGCGCGAGGTCGCTGCGGCCTATGGCCTTCATCCTGCCGGAATGGTGTTCTACCGTGACGCCCGGATAGTTGCCGACCTTCTGCCGAAGTCCGGTCAAGCGATTGAACAGCGTCGATTTTCCACAGTTCGGCGGGCCAATGAGAGCGATCGTCCGGATGTGTCCCTTTTGCGACGCAGGCAGGGGTGGAGCCGTCAGAACGGCGGCGTTCGATTCCGCGGGGGTACAGCAGGAGCTCATTGAACGTTCTCGATGGGGGTCATGAAGAGATGGCTGGCAGTCTCACGACGTAATGCAACTTCAATGCCATCAACCCGATAGACGGTGGGGTCGCCTCCGGGGGCACGCCGCAGGACGTGGACACCGGCCCCAGGCAGAAAACCCATATGCGCGAGGTGATCGCCTACCTCTTCCGGCAAATCGACCCGCTCCAAACGACCGTGCTGGCCCACCTTCATCTCACTCAGGCACATCTTTTCCACCTAATTCAGTCTACATTAGTCCGAATTCAGATGGTCAGATGTTTTCATCGAAAGGAAAGATTCAGCAACTGAATGTATCGCCCTAACGTACGCCCCATTTCAGTTTCGTGCGCAGTACATCGAAGAGACCGGTGTCGTACTGCTGAATCAACCGGACGGCGTGCTGCGAGCGGCGGCAGTGGAGTTCGTCCCCAACTTCCATCGCAACAGCTTCCTGTCCATCGACGGTCAGAAACGTCTGATCAGCCATGCCTTCCACCTTGATCTGAATCTCGGAGTCGCCATGCACCACGATCGGGCGGATGGTCAGAAGATGCGGACAGATCGCATTGACGATCATGGCATTGACATCCGGCATGACGATAGGACCATTGGCCGCGAGTGAGTATGCCGTAGAACCAGTCGGAGTGGACACGATCATTCCGTCGGCACGGAAGGTCGCGACCAGCTTTCCGTTCAGCGTAATGGTGAAGTCTCCCATGCGGGCAATCGCCCCCTTGGAGATCACCACATCGTTCAGCGCCTCAAACTCATGGAAGGGCTTCCCCCCTCTCCACAGCTCGGCATGCATCATGCCGCGCTGATCGATCTCGCA
Source organism: Terriglobus sp. YAF25 (assembly GCF_052113305.1). Classification (NCBI taxonomy): domain Bacteria; kingdom Pseudomonadati; phylum Acidobacteriota; class Terriglobia; order Terriglobales; family Acidobacteriaceae; genus Terriglobus; species Terriglobus sp. YAF25. The sequence goes on along the minus strand of NZ_JBFRCY010000104.1, from coordinate 5,164 downwards.
ACAGTTCACGCACCAGGCTTCGAGCGCCTTGTAGAGATCCTGGATGGGAATCTCCGTCAGAAATCCCAGGGAGCCCAGGTTCACGCTCAGAATCGGAGTTGCCGTCTTGGCAAAGGCGCGCGCCGYGCTCAGCAGCGTTCCATCGCCACCCAGCACAACCACCAGCTCCGGCTGAAGGGCGGCCAGCTCGTCACGATGCATGCCATTCCCGGCATGAGCGTAGATCGCAGACTGCTCGTCGAAGATGGGTTCATAGCCCCGTGACTTCAGCCAGGAGGCGAGCTCCGGCATGATGGTTTCCAACTCAGCTTTCTGCGGTTTCGAGATAAGGGCGACCCTGCGCATGCTAGCTCAGTGTACCTTCCGCCGCGCTGAAGACGACGTGTAGAAGGAACTCCCGATTCCCTTCTCCACCAAGGATGGGAGAATCGATCACTTCCATGTCCCGTCCTCCAAGCTCGGCGAGACATTGTCGCACTTTCTCGATAGCGCCGCGCTGCGCTGCCTCATCCCGAACAATGCCACCTTTTCCGACAGCTTCCCTGCCCGCTTCAAACTGCGGTTTCACCAGAATCACAGCCCGCCCGTTCCACGCGCCGCCTCCCGCAGCCCGCAATGCACCAACCACCGGCGGCAACACCAGCGTCGCCGAGATAAAAGAGACATCCATTGCAAAGAAGCGGATTCCCACCGGCAGATCACCCGGCTGCAATAAACGCGCATTCGTTCGCTCGCGGAGATCGACGCGCGTATCCTGGCGCAGCTTCTCGGCGATCTGTCCGGCTCCGGTATCGACACCAAGAATGCGCAACGCTCCATGCTGCAGCATGCAATCAGTAAACCCGCCGGTGGAGACGCCGATATCCAGGCAGAACAAATCGTTTAGATCGATCTTCCACTGTTGCAGAGCGTGTTCGAGCTTCAAGCCGCCACGGCTGACATAGCGCAGATCATCGCCGAGAATACGAATCGCTGAGTCGACCGCGATAGACGCGCCCGGCTTATCAAGCTTCTGTTCATTCACGAGCACGCGGCCTGCCATGATCATGGCCTGCGCGCGTTCGCGGCTGGGAGCGAGCGAGCGCTCCATCAGCAGTTTGTCCAAACGAAGTTTTGCTATGGATGCCACTTCTGGCAGGGTACACTCAAGCCAACCCCTGCGCGTAGTACAGGAATCTCTGTAGAATGAGCAGGATGTGCCATGCTTGCACGACGTCCTGAAGGTGCGCTTTCATGGCATGAAACCCTTGGTTAGACCCACATAAATCTGCAAGAGCTGCTGAATCGTTCATGTATCGAGACCCTGAAGTGAAGAGCGAGTCCGGAATCCAGATGCGCGATGATGCATCCCTGCTCGCCCTTGTTCAGTCAGGCGATGAACAGGCGATGGCGTCGCTCTATGACCGCTACTCCCGGGTTGTCTACTCGGTTGCATTGCGGGTTCTGCGAGATCCCGGCGCCGCCGAGGATGTGTTGCAGGACGTGTTCATGCAGATATGGCGCAATCCGGACAGGTTTCAGCAGACACGAGGCACGCTCGGCGCGTGGCTGGCTGTAGTGGCGCGCAATCGTTCCATCGACGCATTGCGTCGGCGTCGCCCGACCGATTCCGTTGAAGACGTCATTCTTTCCTCCGGATTCAACCTGGCCGACGAAGCGGAACGCAGCGCGTTGATGGAGAAGGCACGCACCGTAATCCAGAACCTGCCGGCCGAGCAGCGCAAAACGCTCGAGATGGCCTTCTTCGATGGCCTGACCCACATGGAGATCTCCGAGATGACCGGAGATCCTCTCGGCACCGTAAAAACCCGCATCCGCAGTGCGTTGATCTCACTGCGCAGGAGCTTCCAGGCATGATCGAGCCCAAGCACATATCGGCCGATGACCTGGCGCTCTACGCCATGCAGTTCCTCACGCCCGAGGAAACGGCTCTCGTAGAAGCACACGTACGCCACTGTCCGGAATGCCGCCGTGAGCTGGCGACCATCCAGGGTGACCTTGCAGCCTTTGCCCATACGGCAGAGATGCAGACGCCTCCTGTCCTGGCGCGTCAGCGGCTGATGACGCAGGTCAACCGCGAAAAACGAGTCGTGCCCCAGCCTGAAACGGCACTGCGTCCAGCAGGCGCTGAGGGCTCTGTTCCCTTTGCCAGCTATGGAGCGTCTGGCTTCGACGAGTATGACGAGACCCCGCGGAAGGCAGGCATCGGTACCATCATCTTTGGTTGGGCAGGATGGGCTGTGGCGGCCGGACTGGCTTTTGGCGGTTACCACCTCTATCGCCAGCGCGAAGAGCTGCAGCGCAGCCTGCGCATGAATACGGCGCAGATGGCCAGCCTGTCAGAAGACGCGGCCAGAGCGCGCGAGATTCTGGATTCTCTTTCCGACAAGACGACCCAGCGCGTAACCCTCACAAGAGCGGAGACTGCTCCATCGCCGAACGGACGCGTGATCTACCGCGCCGACCGCGGCATGCTGCTCTTTCTGGCCAGCAACATCGCTCCCGTAACGCCGGACAAGACCTATGAACTATGGATCATCCCGTCGGAAACAGACCGTTCGCCGATCCCTGCCGGCACCTTCCTGCCCGACGATCGCGGCAACGCCGCGATCGTGCTGCCGGACGTGCCGAAGGGCGTGAATGCAAAGGCGTTCGGAGTGACCGTTGAGAACCGCGGCGGCTCGCAAGTTCCGACACTACCGATCATCATGGTGGGAATGTAGTTCCGGAAGGAATTGAAGAATTCAATCATTGAATGATTGAAGAAACGAAAGAAGGGCGGCCATCGGCCGCCCTTCTTCTTGAACTTCGATTTCTTGTCCGTTACTGCGCGTTACGCCGGACTGAAACACCGTTGCCCAGAATATCGATCGTCGTATAACGCGTATCGGTGCTGGTATCGATGACAGTGAGAAGGTGTGAATCGCCGGCAGTGGTGTAGACCTTGCCCTTCGGCGTGCCGGTGACCGCGGTGATCCAGTTCGGATGACCGACAACCTTCACCTTCGCCGTCACGGTGTTCGTGGTCAGATTGACAACGTAGACCAGACCGTTGCTGGCATCAGATGCAGTGGGATCGTCGTTGCACATGACATAAGCGCGGGTTCCATCCTGGAGCGCCGATACCTGAGTGCAGTTGATGCCCAGCGGCACCGTAGCCACAACCGTGCCGAAGTCTGTCGCATCCACCGGGTTGTTGGTGTCGCAGTTCGGGTTGCTRGTTGCGCTATTGGCGTTGCACAGCGGGATGTTGATCACACTAAGCGAGCTGGTCGTTGAACCCTGGTTCAGCACCAGAAGCTCGTTGATGGAGCTGACAACATCGGCCCAGACAGGCGCGGTACCCACGGTGATGGAGGGATGCGCGGCGTCAGCGGTGTTGGCCTGTGAGTTGATCACCGAAACCGTATTGCTGCCCTTGTTCATCACAAAGACGCGTTTTGCATCGGAGGTCATCACACCATAGACCGGCTGAGTACCGACATTGATGGAACTGGAGATCGTGTTGGTCGAGGTATCAATCGCGGCCACCGAACCGGTGGAGCCTGAACCCTGGCTGATCGCGTAGTAGCGCGTGCCGGTGCTAAGACCCACAACGTACTGCGGATTGGCCGCAACGTCATACTCCTGGCGCAGCGAAGCCGGTGAACCACCGATGATCTGGCCGACAGCGGACCGTCCAAGCTCGCTGACGAACGCTCCCGAGGAGGTCGCAAACAGCGAGTTCGCATTCGCATTGGAGAACAACGTCGTGGAATACACGATGTTCGTCTTCAACGAAGGCGAGACGTCAAAGTTATTCATCACCGTACCGCTGGAGCTGGTATGCAGCGAGTATCCCGTACCGCCGTTGCTCGCCGGAGCCAGATCGAAATACGTCGGCTTCGGAGCAATATTCGCAATCGCCAGAACCGTGTCGCCGGAGAAATCGACAACCGTGATCAGACCGGGCTGTCCGCTTCCGGGATCCGAGACCACAGCCAGCAGCTTCTGCGGCTGCGTCGCCGGACCAACGGGGTTGATGGAGCTCACGACGGCGCGATACGTATTGCCGCAACCGCTCAACGGAACCAGCGCTGCCGCCGCCGCCAACACTGCACCGGCCTTCGCCAGCACTTTCTTTCCGTACCGCACTTCTGACGCCAAACCATCTCCCAAACACAGACCGAGGTCCGATATGCTCAAAGCCGATTGTAAATCACAGGTGCATGAGCCAGACCACACTCTCTATCCCCGGAAAAACCATCCCTGCGTCCCGTGACCGGCTGCAGTCACAGTTACTGACGGCCGCCTGCGCCTGCTCCCTGCTGCTGACCTGCTATTCCATCTTTGCCTTCAGTTATGGACGCGCGGGATTTCCCTTCGTTGCAGGGCCTCTTGCGATTGCCGTGGCTTTCGCGATGGTGGTTTTCGCCCTGCGCTCGGCGACGCTGGGTGGCTGCCTGATGGGAGCGCTAGTTTGCTTCGACCTGATCGCCTGGACCCGTGACTACAACAGCAACCTGCTGCATTCCGCGCTGACTCCATTACTGGCGCTCTTCCTTCTGACCTGGGCAGCAACACGGGTCCGGCGTGCGGAGAAAGAGCGTGCAGGTCTGGCCGAGCCGAAGCACGGAAGAACGGCGTCGCAAGTCGCCGCCAACCTGGCTGTGGCGGCGCTGATCGTCACCTGGCTTGGTGCATGGCTGTTTGGCAAATTTTTCAAACTTCCCTACCCCTTCAGCTACTTCGCATCGCTGGCAGCATGTCTGGCAGCCTTGGCCGAAGCGACGGCGGACACCATCTCTTCCGAGATCGGACAGGTCTTCGGCGGAGAGCCGTGGCTTGGATTTCGGCGCGTCCCGCCAGGAACGGACGGCGCCATCTCGATGGTGGGCACCTTCGCGGGCGTTACCGGAGCGGCCATCGTGACCGGCATCGGCTGGTGGGCCCTCCTGCTGACTCCGAAGGTAGCGGCAGTCGCCTTCTTCGCCGCGGTGCTTGGCCTCTTCTTCGATACGCTCCTGGGAGCGACCGTGGAACGGGCAGGCTGGCTGGGCAATGACCTGGTGAACTTTTTATCGACATTGGTCGCGGCGATTGTGGCTGCGGTGGGGATTGGATTGCTGCGGTAAGAATCAGAGCCCGAAATAGATTTCTCCATTCTGCCGCTCACGGTAAAACG
>NZ_JBFRCY010000103.1:0-8377 GCF_052113305.1 Terriglobus sp. YAF25 | reverse complement strand
CGCGCTGGCTGTTTCGATGGCCAACGGTTGCAAGTACTGCGTTGCCAACCACTGCTTCATCACGCATTCCAATTCTCAGACAGCGCGTGACGAGATCTCGCTCAATCTCGAAGGAAAGTCCAGCGATCCTAAGAGAGCGGCTGCTGCCGCATTCGCCAAACGAGTTATCGACACACATGGAAAGGTGAGTGATGTTGATCTCGCGGCCGTTCGGGCAGCCGGGTATGCCGATGCGCAGATTGTTGAACTCACCGCACTGACGGCCCGATACACTCTGACCAACTTTTTGAACAATATGGCTGACGTCGAGATCGATATTCCAGCCGTATCCAGCGTTTGATAGCCCGAAAATCGCGAAGCAGTTTCTGGACGTGATCCGCGCCCGGGGGAAATCCTCACCGGCATGACCGGGGCACGGCCCGGCGGTGAATTTGTTGTCGAGTCCGATCGCTCCCAGATGAGTGAGATCGTCCGGCGTGTGCGCGACGGCTGGTTGCGCACAAACATCGACGTGCGAAAGCACTCTTGTACTTCAACCTATCTCTTCAACCAATGGAGTCTCAACCATGACCAACGCCGTCATCGAATGTATCTTGAGTCGCAGGGCCACCAAGTACTACGACCCTGCCGCCACCCTGAGCGACGATCAAATCCGCGAGCTGGTGCGGATCGGCACGAGCGCGCCGACATCCTTCCATATGCAGAACTGGCGCTTCATCGCGGTTCGCACACGTGAAGCCAAGGCTCGGCTGAGTCCGCTGGCCTGGAATCAGCCACCGATCACTGATGCAGCCGTTACCTTCATCGTCTGCGGCCAGTTGGCCGATTCCAGCGTAATACCAGAGCGCCTGGCGCCCCTGGTGGAAGCGGGCATCATGCCGGAAACAACGGTGCCGGAGTGGGAGATCCCCGCACGTGATCTGTATATGAATTACCCACAGCGCCAGCGCGACGAGGCAGTACGAACCGGTGCCATCGGCGCGACGGCGATCATCTATGCGGCACGCTCGCTGGGCCTGGGTTCAACGCCGATGATCGGTTTCGATGCCGAAGCGGTGGCCCGGGAGTTCGCACTGGCCGAGAATGAAGTGCCGGTCCTGTTGTTGTCCATTGGGATCGAGCGTCCGGGAAATTGGCCGCAGAAGCCGCGCCGTCCCGTGGCCGATGTGTTGGATTTCGTATAACCCAGGTGCAAACCAATAGTGCAAACCAATAGAGTGCGGAGATTACATGCCAAGAGCTGAAGCTTTAAAGCCGGAACAGGTGCCGGCCGATTCGAAACCGACTCTCGATGCGTTCACCAGGAACATCGGGTTTACCCCAAATATGATGGCGACCTTCGCGCAGAGTCCGATCGCGTTCAACGCGTGGGCCGCGCTTTTCGGCTCCTTGAGCAAGGCGCTCGACTTGAAGACACGTGACAGCATCGGCCTCGCTGTCTCCGAAGTGAATGGCTGCAACTACTGCCTGACGGTTCACAGCTTTACGGCCGAGCATATGGCCAAGCTTCCGGCCGACGAAATCATTCTCGCTCGGAAGGGCCATGCAATTGACCCAAAGCGAGACGCTGCCATCCAGTTTGCTCACAAAGTCATCAAGACCGGCGGCAAGGTCAGTGACGCCGATCTGAAAGCTGTCCGCGACGCCGGCTACACAGATGCGAACATCATGGAGATCGTGGCGCTGGTGGCCATGTACTCCCTGACGAACTTTTTCAATAACGTATTCGATCCAGAGAAGGACTTTCCCGCCGTTACGTCAGCTGGCTCGGTTTGAACTCTAGAGCATTTTTCCTGTTGCTGGGCATCCCGGAAGGAGCGTGCAGTGGCGTTTTCATTGAGGAAAATGCCCATCGATGCACAAGCCCTGCACTACACCTACAGAAAAAAATACTCTATCCGGTTGCGTCAACCCTCTCCGAGGGCGCTCGGAAGCTTCATGTGATGCGAGCTTAACCCCAAAACCCAGATGCACCCACGAAAGATTCATGGGAGCGCATCTGGGTTTTGTATGTGCGACAAGGTGGAGCTGCTAGAACAAAAATCGTCCGGACACCTGGAGTGCTCTGGGATTGTTCAGCTGGGTTGTGATATTGCCGAAGAGAGTATTGCCAACCGATGTATTCGGATTGCCGAACTGCACGCGGTTGAAGATATTGAATGCCTCCACGCGGAAGTTGAATTTCACCTTCTCGCTGAGGGAGATGTCCTTGTAGACAGACATATCCCAGTTGGCCTGGCCCGGGCCGCGCAACGTGCTATCGGTACGCGACTCGTTGCCGTATTGGAAGCGATTGAAGACGTACGGGTTGCTGACACTCTGCTGCACGAAACAGGCCGTGTTGAAGTAGGTCGTCTTTGCTGAGTTTCCTCCCAGACGGTCATACGCCGATCCGCTGGTCGTCTTGGTCCCATTGCAACCGTTCGCACTGGAGACGTACATCGGACGCATCGATCCCAGAAACGCGTAGGTTGAGAGCGTATTGGTGGCATTTGAGAGAGCGAGCGGAAGGCCTTTCTGGAAGGTTGTAATGCCCTCCACGCCCCATCCGCCGAGCAGCCCGTTGCCGAATCCGGAGAGGTTAGACAGGAACCGTTGGCCTTTTCCGATTGGCAACGGATAGACATAGCTGACTACGAGACGCTGCCGGGCGTCGAAGCTCGATAGCGCGTACTCGCCCGGAAGGTTGTTGTAGTCCGAATACCCTGCCGATCCGGTTGCGTCGAGCCATGCGGTGAGGTACTCGGCGTTGGTCAGCAGCTTGGAGAAGGTGTACGACCCGAGCAGTTGTCCGCCACTGGCCATGCGCTTCTGCAGTTTCACCTCCAGCGAATGATAGTTACTGAGGCCGGCATAGTGACCGCTGTTGGAGATGCTGCCGTAATGCGGGAACGGGCGTAGCAACTGGTTCCTGGTTACGGTGGAATTCTTCAACGTTCCCTGGGTGATGGTGGGGTAGAAGGGATTAGCCACCTTCGCGTTCAGGAAGCAGTTATTGATATTGCCCGATGAACAGTCAGGATCGGCAGCTGCCTGCGCCACAACGCTGTCCGGCAATGGATTGATGGGGAGGCTGATCGGCAGATTCTCCCCACGCAGGCCGGCATACGCTGCAGTCAACGCCATACCAAGCGGGAACTGATGCTCGACAGAGAGGTTCCACTGATACGTGTAGCCGTTCGGCTCATTGGCATAGAGAGCCTGTGCATTGCCGCCCAGGAGCACCTGCTGATAGTTCGGGTTCCGGTGCGGTGGGCCCTGCAGCCCGCCCGGATATGGATTGTCCAGCGTGTCATACGGCGTCTGYTGGCCGTCAACTGTATTGACCATCAGGTTGTTCAGGAAGTTGACGCCTGCCTGCAGCGGGGCGCTGGGAAACTGCAAGTCCGCCGGTACAAAGAACTTGCCGAATGCTGCCCAGATGACGTTGCTGTCGTTGACGCGATAGGCAACGCCGATGCGCGGTGCCCAATCGGTCCAGTTCTCGTTATAGACGCCGGCCGCGGGATGCTGCGGCGAACTGACCAGGTCGTAGGCGCCCGGCACGTTCACCACGGGGTTGATCTCCTTGGGATTGAAGGTGTTGGCCCAACCGCGCCGTGAGCGGAAGGTGCCCGGCACTTCGTAGCGCAGCCCGAGGGTTGCGGTCAGCTTATTGGTTAACTGCCAGGTGTCCTGTGCAAAGTAGCCCTGGTAGTAGAGGGTCTGATAGGTAGGCGGCGCAACCTGCACTGTCTGTCCGGTATTGGTCGATACATATCCCAACTCAAAGGAGGCGAGGGGGTTTCCCGTCGCTCCCGGCGATCCTGTGCTCTGCGAGGTAAAGATGTTGTCGAAAGTAAAGATGCCACCCGGATTGTTGTTCTGGAAGTAGTTCATCTCCAGCCGGCGCAGATCAATGCCGAACTTGAACGTGTGCCGGTTCCATATCCGTTGGTAGGTCGATGCGATGGAATAGTTGTTGTTGATCGAGAAGATGTATCCCGCAGAGCCCTCATAATAGCTGATGGGTCCTCCAGTGCTTATCATCGGCACCGCGGTAGACTTCGGCAGATTATTCAGCGAGCCGAAATTCATATACGACGGCCAGCCGAAGGCCGTGGCTTCATTAAGGCCAATGTTGGTTGGAATACGGTTGTAGTTCCACCGCAGATAGCCGAGGCGCACATCGGCTACCGACTTGGGGCTGAAGACGTACGTGTCGCCGAAGACGATCTGTTTGGTGGTAAAGACCTCCGGCGCCAGAGCAATGTAATACAGGTTATTGTTGGGGAACGGCTGGGGGTCGATGTTCTTCGAACTCCATGCGGTGTAGCGCTCAAACATCGTCTGTTTAGCACTGAGGTTCTGATCGCCGCGGATCGTGTACTGATCATTGATACCGCCGGCGGTGGCCAGTCGCGAAAAGTTGTTCAATGGTCCTTGGGCGGACGGTGTTCCTGGCACGTTCGGCTCCCCGTAGATGGGAAATGCGATCAGGTTTTTGGAAACCCCGTTCATCCTGCTCGGTGGGATGACATTCGGTGTGCCGTTGTAGGAGAACTGTTGCCGCGTAGGAGCCGTCCCGGCGTTCTGGGCCGCTGTACAAGGTGGATTGACTGTGCCGTTCCTCAGCGTAGTTCCGCATGTCGTCAGCGGATCGTAGATTGGAGCACTGATGCCGGAGAAATCACCCCTCAACTCCGCCAGGGTAGGAACGGTGACGAGAACCAGTTGGCCGTTGGTCTGGCGGTAGCCCTGGTAATCACCGAAGAAGAAGAGCTTGTTCTTCATCAGCGGTCCGCCAAGATTGGCGCCGAACTGGTTCTGGTGCCATGCCTGTTTTCCGGAGTTATTTCTCTTCGCGAAAAAGCTGTTGGCGTTGAGCACCGTGTTTCGCAGGTACTCATACGCCGTTCCATGGAAGGCGTTGGTGCCGGATTTGGTGCTCATGTTGATCACGCCGCCGGTGTACTTGCCGAACTCCGCGGTGTTGTTGTGCGTCTGGACATTGAATTCCTGAATACTGTCCTGGTCCATCACCAGCTCGACGGCATTGCCATAGGACGTATTCACTGAGACGCCGTCCACCAGGACCGATCCCTGGTTGGAGTTGCCGCCGCCGATCTGGAAGTTGCCGGCCGCGAATACATTCTGTCCGCTCAGGTTCGTATTGGACGCACCCTGCGGCACAACGCCCGGCACCAGCGCCACCAGCGCCAGCACGTTACGGCCGTTGAGGGGCAGATCGCGTACAGCGGTGCCTCCAATCACCTGGCCGAGCGATGCGCTGTCGGTCTGCATGACGGGCGGCGCATCAGTCACCGTCACTGTCTGGTTCTGATCGCCGACGGACATGGCGACGTCGACGCGCGCCACCTGGTCCACAACCACGTCAATGGGGCTGCGCGAGAAATGTTTAAAGCCGGCGGCTTCGATGTCGACTGAGTATTCGCCGCGCTTCAGTGAGAGTACCTGGTAGTTGCCCTGGCCATCGCTGGTGATGCTGCGCTTGTCGCCGGTGGCAATGTTGGTGACAGTGATGGCCGCGTTCGGAAGTACGGCCCCCGACTGATCGCTTATCGTTCCGACGATCGAGCCGAAGATATTTTGAGCGTTTGCTGAAATTGCGGAAGCGCCTGCAAATACGAGGGCGAACGCAAGTATCCGCAATACTGCTTTTGAAATCCGCATGGTAGCCTCCAGTAATTCGTACAGTGCTATGTGCGACTGAGAATCGTTGCATAATACGCAAATTAAATAGCGCGTTACACAATAGTGGTGGCACTGTAGGCCGACCGTGGAGCGATTGTCAACGCTGAAGTAAACGTTTTTTCAAAACTTTTGACCAACGCGCCTTCCACTTGGAAAAGGCTCGCGCTCAAGTGGGCTGACCACTTTGGCGTCGACAGACGTCATTGACGTACCGCCACCACTACTCATCGTAAGAAAATCTTCAAGTAAACGTTTTTCGGAGATCTTTGACCAGCATGTGTTCCGCTTGGCAACGGTTCGCGTTCAAGTGGGCTGACCACCCCTTAGAGCATTTCTCCTGTTGCTGGGTATCCCGGCAGGAACGTGCAGCGGCGTTTTCATTGCGGAAAACGCTCCATAGATACATAAGCCCCGCACTGCACCTACAGGAGAAATGCTCTAGCTTCAATGGAAGTCACTGAGACGTACCATTGCTGCCACTCACGGTAGTTCGCATCTCCAGGCCAACATCTGACCATGGCGGCCCCTCGGTCCGCTTCGTCTGGCTCAGGTTCCACGCTGCTGGTTGTCGACCTGAACAAAGATGGCGTCGCGGATATCGTGACCGGAAACAAGCTGGGCGCTTTTATTTATCTTCCGGGGTAAACCACGGCCGGCAGCCGCAAAGCATAGAGACCCTGATAGTCTGCCGTGCATGAGCAGCACGTTGAGAGGACCCGACTCCGCGGGACCGGGCACAGAACGATCGCGATATCGGTGGTGGATTCTCGCCGCCGGATCGGTGGCTCTACTCGGGACCGGCGCCCTTTGGTACACGCGGAGCCGCATTCCTCCATCGCAGCCGTCAGGCCTGCGGAGGGCGGGCTATGTGGATTCCTCTGCCTGCAGCGAGTGTCATGCCAATGTTGCGAAGACCTACCGGCTCGCGGGGATGGCGCGCACCTTTCACAGGCCGAGCGAACAGACCGTAATCGAGGATTTCAAGCAGGCGAATCGTTTTGTCCACAAGGCCTCCGGACTGACCTACACGATGATCGATCGCGATGGAAAGTTCTACATGCGGCGCTCTGCAATCGGCTTCGACGGAAAGGAAGCTGATGTTCTGGAAGAGCAGATCGACTATGTTGTCGGTTCCGGAAACCATGCGCGCGCCTACCTGCACCGGACGGAGCAGGGAAGGCTGGTGGAATTGCCGATCAACTGGTATCTGGAGAAGACCGGATCCTGGAACATGAGTCCGGGGTTCGACCAGCCCGACCAGCCGGACATGCACGGCGCCGTGAGTTCAGAGTGCATCTTCTGCCACACGGCGTATCCGCTGGCAGATGATCGAAAGACAAAGGACGACGAAGAGGTGTTTCCGGCAACGCTGCCGGAGGGGATCGACTGTCAACGCTGCCATGGGCCGGGAGCGGCACATATCGCTGCGGCGCGTGCCAAAGCCAGCGATGATCGGATATCCGAGACCATTGTCAACCCGAACAAGCTCAGCCGTGAACGACAGCTTGAGGTCTGCATGGAGTGCCATCTGGAGACGAGTGCGCGCCATATACCAAACTCCATACGTAACTATGACCGCGATCTGAATTCCTATCGGCCGGGTAAGCCGCTGGCAGATTACAAAACTTATTTCGAACGCTCGAAGGACGTCAACGACTTTGGCTTCGAGACAGCTCATGCGTCCTACCAGCTTCCGCAGTCCGCGTGCTTTCAAAAGTCGCAGATGACCTGCTTGACCTGCCATGACCCGCACGATATTCCGCGCGGAGAGGCAGCCACGCGCTCCTATGTCGAGGTCTGCCAGAGCTGCCACGCTTCAACAATAGATCTGGCGAAGGACTCTGCTCACAAAGGCGTGGTGATAAGGACGGGCAGCAATTGCCTGACCTGCCACATGCCGAAGCGACGGCCAGAAGCTTCTGTCCATGTGTTGCTGACAGATCATTGGATCCAGCGCCGTCTTCCGCCGGGCGACCTGCAAGCGCCGATTGCGGAGAAGGCCTTCGTGCCGGACCGCACCAAGGTGGGAATTTACTATCCGAAGCCGGCGACGCGGAGTGACGCCGATCTCTATCTTGCGGTCGCGCAGGTAAATGATGCCGGGGTCGACGGAACTGGAAATTTACGTGCCATCTTAGACCGCGAACATCCCAAATGGCCTGAGCCGTATGCGACGCTGGGCAAGGCTTACGCTCATGCCGGCCAGACGGCTGCCGCGGTGAAGGCGTTTCAGCAGGCGCTTGACCGTCGCGCGGAGGACGCCGACGCACTCGAAGGAATGGCCAACGTCCTGCTCGCTGCCGATCGCAAAGACGAAGCGATCGCGATGCTCGAGCGCGGCGCGAGACGATACGTCAATGACGACCGTTTTCTACTGAAACTCGGCAACACATATTTCAGACAGGGCAAAATTTCGGAGGCGCAGGACGCTCTGCATAAGACTCTCGCAGTCAATCCTGAAAACGTGGAGGCTTACAACCTTCTGGGGCTTTGCGGCGTTCGGTCCGGCGACACGCGGGATGCCGAGCAGAACTTCCGCGAGGCGATTCGCCTCGAACCGCTTCTGCCGGGGCCGCACAACAACCTCGCAACCCTGCTGGTCGGTAGACAGGAGTTTCCTGAGGCTGAGTTCCAGTTCCGGCGTGCCCTTGCTCTCAATCCGCAATCTGCGGATGCACACCAC
>NZ_JBFRCY010000102.1:0-9133 GCF_052113305.1 Terriglobus sp. YAF25 | reverse complement strand
ATATGGGACGGCTGAAGCCGTCCCCTTAAGCAAGACATTCGCACCTACGGCGCGAAACGGTTGCGCAACTCGCAACGGTCTTAGTACGATGTCCTCTTCTAGCTCGGACCTTTTGTTTGTCATTTCGCAGTGACCGAAGGAAACGGAGAAATCTGCTTCTCGACTGGTTATCCATACTTAGGTCAGGAAAAACCCACCTACGAACACACCAGCAACCGCTGCGGCTCGAAGCGGAACATATCCGGGAAGCTGCAGAACTCTGGAATACCCAGCTCCAGCACCGGGACAGCTTCTGCAATGCGCTTGACATGCACCCGCATCAGGTCGCGATAGGCATTCCGCTCTTCCGCCGTAAACGGAGCCATCTGGTAGGACATCGTCATGTGGAACTGATACTCCGCGTGGTCGTTCAACCGGAAGGCAAAAGCCTCGGCAAGCTGATCGCGCAGTGACCGCAGCTTCTTGTCTTCCTCCGCATCCGCTCCCACCAGGCGAAGGCTGCACGCCATCGGATAGTTGATGGTGTACTCCTGATCGACGCGCACGCGTATGGGCAATTGGCAAGCGAAGCGCTTCTTCGCGATGCGCTCGCCGACCATGCGGGTGCAGACTTCGATGGGAGCGTCAGAAGGGACATACGAAGGCCATCCATAGGCAGAACGGTTCTGGTCGTTCGCTCCGGGGAAGACGGTCATGTGATAGCTGTCTGTCGAAGTAAGTCCCAGCTTGGTGTGATAACTCGGGTTAGAACATTTTCCTGTAGGTGTCGTCCAGGGCTTGTCCATCTATGGGCGTTTTCCTCAATGAAAACGCCGCTGCACGCCCCTCTCGGGATACCCAGCAACAGGAAAAATGCTCTTAGAACGCTACGCGCAGTACAAGCTGCACCTGGCGTGATGGATACACACTGGTGCTGCCGGTGAAGCTGCCGAAGCTGCTGCTATAGCTCGGTGCACCTGAGGTAGCATTCACCGACCCCACGCTGGCAGAGGGGCTGATGTAGTTGGTGGCATTGAGCACATTGAAGGCCTCAATCCGGAACTCGGCGTTGTACCGTTCGTTCGGCAGCGCAAACCGCTTGTGCGCCGAAAGATCGAACTGGCCGAATGCCGGTCCGCGCAGAATATTGCGGCCCGCATTGCCGAAGAGCTGTGTGCCCGCGGGAATCGACACACCCGGAGGCGGTGTCGTTCCCGAGCCCGCGATCAGATAGCCGTTCAACGCGCTCGCCGTCTTGACCAGCGCCTTGCCATAGACTGCCGACGGAGATCCGGTAAGATTCGGCCGGATAGCATACGCCGAGCTGGTGGTCGACACTACCTGGTTGCTGCTCGGCGTATAGGTCAGGTTGATGGGCACACCGCTCGTCACCACGTTGATGCCGGTCAACTGCCAGCCACCGAGGATCTGCTGCTGCCATCCAGGAGCGGATGAGCCGAAGCGGCGTCCTTTGCCGAACGGCAGATCGACGATCGCCGACGTAGTGTTGTTCAGCGGCTGGTTGTAGCCCGAAGGTCCACGATCACCCGCCGGGTTCGCCTTGTTGATCATGGCACTATCGCCGTTCTGTGTCTCCAGATCAGCCGAGTTCAGATCGATGCCACGCGACCAGGTGAACGAGTTGATGAGGAAGACGCCACCGCGGAAGCGCCGCTGCAGCTTGGTCTGCAGCGAGTGATAGATCAGAGATCCTGCGTTGCTCTCCGTCAGGATGTCCGAGAAGTTGGCAATTGGCCGGCGGTTGAGTACTGACGTCGTGCACTGGCCCTGCGCTGCAGCCGGAACTTCGCTGGGCAGACACAGGCGGGCCTGGTTGAAGTCCAGAAGAGCCGGAATGTGGACGGTGTGATTGCCCACGTACGCCACTTCCAGCGTGGTGTCATAAGGCAGTTCCTGCTGTACCGACAAATGGAAGGCCTGCACATACGCCGGCTTGAAGTCCTTCGGCGTATATCGCGTCTGAGCCTTGGTGGTGGAGAAGTTTACTGGTCCCGCAAAGTTGGTTTGATAGCCATCCTGCGTTCTGCGGAAGCAGGTCGTCGGATCCTGCGTCAGCGAGGTGCACAGACCCTGGCTCGGTGTCTGGTTTGCGGGCAATGTCGCCGCATAGTTGTTCGGGCCGTTGTAGGCAAGAAGACCTTCTCCGCCGAAGCGGAAGAGATAGGCATAGCTGATGGCGTAACCGCCGCGAATAACAGTCTTCGGCAGCGCCTGGTAGGCAAAGCCTACACGCGGACCGACGTTCTTATAGTTTGGATCGACCAGACCACGATCGGCCAGTGAGTTACCGCCGACGTAGTGAAGGTTATAGACGTGCCCTGGCGCTGTGCTGCTCACATCGGTTCCACTGCCGGCGGCCAGCAGGCGGTTATTGACGGGATCGAAGTTGTAGAGCTTGTTGTTCTCCTCGTAGTTCGGCGTCATGAACTCATAGCGGAAACCGAGGTTTAAGGTCAGCGAAGGCAGCGGCTTCCAGTCATCCTGCAGATAGCCCATGTGCCAGTAGCGCAGATAGTTCACCTCATTGACCGCGTTCAACTGGTAGTTGCTGCGCGCGCCAAAGAGGAAGTCCGCAAGGTTTGCCGCCTGCGCCGTGGTCGCACTGCCCGCCGAGCTGAACGAGCCGGCATAAGTATCCGAACCGAACTTGGGATGGAAGTCGGAGATCGCCTGCGACATCCAGCCGAACTCATAACCTATCTTCAGACTGTGGCGGCCCCTGATCCAGGTGTAGTTGACCTTGGGATTTGCCTGCGTTGGATTGTTGAACTGCGGATTGGTTCCCTGCTCGCCGAACTGCGTGAAGCCGGAGACAGACTGCGGGCTCAGACCTCCGGTATAAGCAGGGTCCTGCGGGACGTTAGGAATGGCTGCCAGAAGATTGGCGGCGCCGAGGAAGATGGGGAACTTACCGCTCTCGGTCCAGGTCTCACCGAAGCGCATCTCCAGGATCGAAGTCGGCGTCAGTGTCCAGTTGTATCCGGCAGCGAGCTGTCGTGTCCGGGCATAGAGGGTTCCATTGCTGTTACCACCCGCGGCACCGGGAAACGGTGGCGGCTGAAAGTAGGTGACGGCGCGCTGGCTGTAACGGAAGAAGCCGTTCTGGCGATCGTTACGAACGAAGTCGACACGGCCATCGCCCTTATCGTCCACCGTCGGCGCGGCGGGAAGATATTGATAGTTCGCCGCCGTCAGTGCGGCGCCGGGGATATTCGGCTGCGGCAACCGGCTGAAGACCTTCAACGCGACAGGATTGATGTTCGGGTCGCCGAGCGGTACACGGCCATTGCTATACACCACGCCGGTATAGGGATTCTTGATCGGGATCGGCGTGCCCGTCGCCGTGCCGTCGGTCGTAAAGATGCCGTTCAGCTCAGCGGTAGTCGGCAGGGTCGCGGTAGTGAGAGAGTGTGAGACAGCGCGCAGGCCTTCGTAATCCACGAAGAAGAAGAGCTTGTCACGCAGCACCGGACCGCCGAAGGTGCCACCGAACTGGTTCTGCACCAACGTTGGCTTGATGCCGGTTCCGTAGAAGGGGCCGAAGGCGTTCAGGACTGTGTTGCGGAAGTACTCGTATGCTCCACCGTGGAAGGCATTGGTTCCGCTGCGGGTGGTGGCGTTGACGATGGCGCCGCCGGCGCGGCCGTACTCCGCCGAGTAGTTATCGGTCTGTACCTTGAACTCCTGCAGCGAGTCAGGCGACGGAATCACGGCCTGGTTCGAGTATCCCTGGTTGGCTTCCTGGTAGGCGTTGTTGTCGATGCCATCGAGGACGAAGTTGTTATCCATCGAGGTGAGGCCGTTGACGTTGTACGAAGCATCGCGTGGTGGGTTAGAGGCAACCGTTGCAATCAACGAGCGGCGAACGCCCGGCACCAGCTGCGCCAGATCGGCATAGGAGCGCCCATTCAGCGGCAGGGTCACCGCTTCGGTTCCCTGGATCGTCTGGCCGCGGTCGCTGGTCTCGGTCTCCAACTGCTCGGCCGCGCCCGTCACCGTGACACTGTCGCCGGTCTGGCCGACGCTGAGGGTAAGGTCGACGCGCTGACGTGCTCCGACGTTTACCCGGAAGGTGTCTGTCTTCAGATTCTGGAAGCCAGACGAGGTCACCGTCATGATGTAGTCGCCCGGCTGTATGCTGTCGAACTCATAGGATCCGCTCGCGTCTGTCTGCCGGGTGCTCTTGACGCCCTTGGCGACGTTCGTCAGTTCGACCGATGCACCGTTGATCGTCGCTCCCGAAGGATCCTTGATCGTACCCAGCACCGCGCCCGAATCGAACTGGGCATAGACCCTGCCTCCGGCCGCCAGCATCAGCAACACGGCCAGGCGAAGAAGTAGCCCATACCATCGGGCAGATTGTTTCTTGTTTATGTTCGGCGTCATTGCATTCGCTCCATAAGTAGTGCTTCCAACAGAAGTAGTGGTTCCAACAGAAAGCCCGCGCATGTTTGTCTCTGGTCAGCGTCAGGAAGAGGGCCGTTGGGGAGAGGAATAGCAGCGACGCTTCCAGCGAAGAAGCGAATTCACGGCGACAACTGCGATACACGCGTGAACTGCTGTGGAATAAATGGTTTACCTAACCTTCATGTATCTTGATACAGTGAATGCCGTGTGAATTAGTTCATGGCGCATTCACACGATCTGCGTAGACTGACGGCAACTCATGCTCACGGCGAAGCAAGATCGCTCCGTAGACTCCCCTTGGTCTGCACGCACGGCTTCTGTGACAGACTGGCCGGAGAGCGCACAACGCGAGTTGATACGGCGTATCCTCGCCTCTCCGACCTTTGCCCGGAGCGAACGGCTCTGTTCTCTGCTGACCTATGTCTGCGACGTTACCTTCCAGGGCCGTGAAGCAGAGCTCAACGAACAGAAGATCGGTCAGGCTGTCTTCGGCAGATCGCCGGATTACGACTCCTCCATCGACGGCATCGTCCGCACCCAGGCGAGCCGTCTGCGCCAGCGGCTGGAGATGTACTTCGAGCAGGAGGGCGCCGAAGAAGTTCTGCGGGTCATTATCCCGAAGGGCAGCTATATCCCTGTCTTCACTCCGCGCCACACCGCCGAGCCGGTCGCACCTGTATCCCCGGTCCGAGATATACCAGCCCTCCCTGCGGAAGTAGCATCACCACCGAAGGAGCGATCTGTAAGCAGTCTGATTCCGTGGCTGCTATGCGCCGCCCTGGCCGTCGCACTGGCGATGGTGCTGATTTGGAATCATGCAACGGCGATGGCGGCTCCTGCCGCTCCTCCAACTCATCCGCTGTGGAGCCAGATCTTCCTGCCACAGCAGCCAACGCTGGAGGTTCCGGGAGACTCGGGCCTGGTGCTCTCGCACACCTTCGATCAGCGCAACATCTCACTGAACGAATATCTGCTCGGTGATTATCGGACCTCGACCTTCAACGCCTCGACCAATCCCCTGCCCTCGGATATACGCTCGCTGCGAGTCGAGATGGCGAACCGGCGCTACACCTCGATCGTCGATCTCGATGCCGCAGTGCGGCTGGCGCAGATCGCGCAGACATTGCACAGCAATCTGCAGGTGCGCTACTCCCGTGACCTGCGGCCCAATGATCTGAAGACCGGCAACGTCATCCTGGTTGGAGCCTTCGAAGCCAATCCGTGGGTCGAGCTTCTGGAACGCAACATGAACTTCCTGTTGCAGAACAACTACAAGGCAAAGGTCTTCTCGGTCATCAACAAGTCTCCGCGCGAGGGAGAGCCTACGCACTGGGACTCCCGGCTCGACGATCCGCAACGTCGTGTGTATGGAGTCGTCGCCTTCGCTCCGAATCTGTCAGGCAACGGCAATGCGCTGCTGATCGAAGGCACCTCGATGGCCGGTACAGAATCCGCATGGGACTTTGTCTCGGATGATTCGGAGCTGCTGCCCTTCCTTAAACGTATCCAGCGGCCAGATGGAAAGATTCCCTACTTCGAGCTGCTGCTCGAAACCCAGAATATGAGCTCCAGCGCGGTGCATAGCAACATCCTCGCGTGGCGGGTTACGAATTAGAGAACCATACACCGGGTGCCCCATGGGTTGCTCTTATCCCGTAACTTCAGCATGCCTTAATGGATACGACGCAGACTGGTGAGGCTGTGCGGAGTTCCCTGCACAGAGTGATATCCAATTCAAAACGAGGAGGGCTCCATGCAACGAGTGATGCGCATTGGAACCATCGTATTTTCCCTTCTGCTTGCCGGCGCTCTGCCGTCTCTGGCACAGAACAAGTGGGCCGAAAAGCAAACCTTTCCCATCGGCGGACAAGGTGGATGGGACTACCTGACAGTCGATCCGGCGACTCATCGGCTGTTTGTTCCACGCGGCACGCACACGCTGGTGATCGATGCCGAGTCGGGCAAGACGCTGGGTGATATTCCAGGCCAGAAGATCGCGCATGGCGTAGCGATCGATTCGCAGGCGGGACGAGGATTCATCAGCGACGGCGGCGGCGAGGGAGCGATTGTGATCTTCGATCTGAAGACATTTGCCATCCTGGGCAAGATCACCGCCCAGCCCGATGCAGACGGAATCATCTACGATCCTTCTCTGAAGCGGGTGCTGGTTGTCTCTGGAGATAAAGGTGTCCTGATGACGTTCAGCCCGGAGATCGATCCCGCGACAGGTAAGATCGAGGCGCCCATTGATCTGGGTGGATCGCCTGAGTTCCTCGCGTCCGATGGCGCCGGAAAAATCTACGTCAACCTGATGGACAAGAACGAAGTCGCGGTCGTCGACATGAAGACGCGCAAGGTGACTGCGCGCTGGCCGGTCGCTCCTGGTGGTGCTCCGGTCGGCATGTCGATCGACACGAAAAAGAAACAGCTCTACATCGGGTGCCGGAAGCCACAGAAACTGATCGTGATGAGCCTGACGGACGGTAAGGTGCTGTCGGCGCTGCCCATCGGTGACGGAGTCGATGCGACCAAGGCCGATGGTGGCGAGATCTTTGCAAGCTGCCGCGACGGTTCCCTTGCAGTCGCGCGGGAGACCTCACCGGGTAACTTCGAGATCGTCCAGATGGTGAAGACGCGGACAGGCGCAAGGACGATGGGAATCGATCCGATGACGCATCGTATCTATTTGCCGACAGCGGAGTATGAGACCGGCCCGAATGGTAAACCGGTTACCAAACCGAACAGCTTCATGATTGTTGTCGTCGCCAGGCAGTAGCTCGCTCGCCTAACGAGTCCTCAACCGAGCGCTGAAGGCCGGGGCTCTATGAACTTGTTCATAGGGGGAAAGGCGCGTTCTGTACCAGCCTTCAGCGCTCTCCCAGCGAACAAGTTTACTGGGAGAGCGGAGCATTGGGGAACCCAATGGTGAGCTACTGTAAACTCTTCTCCAGCTCACGCACCAAGGCTGAATCAGGATTTTCCCCTATGAGCTGTTCCAACTGCCGCTTCGCAGCCATCGTCTGACCAGCCTTCCGATACAGAGCAGCCAGCAGCAGATGCGCCTGTGGATTCACCTTTTCGATCGCGGCTGCCTTCTCTTGTAAAGCTGCCGACGCGTCGGGCGCGGCAGGAACTGGTAAACGGCGATCCTGCAGCACAGCAGCCAGTACCGTCAGTTGCTCCGCGGTAAATCCTGSAGGCGCAGTGAGAGTGCCATCCGGATGCAGCTTCAACTCACCGCCGGCATCGTGAACCGATGCGACAACCTCAGTCGAACGCTGCTTCTGGCGTCCCGCGAGCCCAATCAGCAGCACGATGATCGACACCACTGCCGCCAGCGCAAAAACCCATGTGGGAAGTCGATGAATCTTCTTCGTAGAAGATGTCGACGGATTCGGTCTGGCCGGTTGCGGAGCGGGCATTCGTAGAAAATTTTAGAACAGAAGATCGAGCATCCCACCAAAACCCATCTCGTGCTGATCGCCGATCTTTTCGAGGGCGGAAATGCAAAGGCCATGCTCGCCCGCATTACCGCGCTGAAACAAAGCGGAGTTAACGTCATCGTGCTGCTTGCGCTCTCCGACGATGGTCATCCGGGTTACGGCGCCCGGCATGCGGAACAGATTGCCGCCATGGGCTGCCCTGTCTTTGCCTGCACTCCGGACAAGTCCCCCGACCTGATGGCGGCGGCACTGATGCGCCACGACATCCAACTGCGGGCCGCGAGCCAGGAGATCACCCTTGTGTGTGGCCATGACCAATAAAAACCAGCGGAAGCAGGTCTCGCCCATCGCGGATAGAGTTGGCCTCTGGGGGTGTGCAGTGTCACACTTAGGGCGATCGGTTATTTCGTTGTGAAGCGCCTCTCGATGCCTCTGAACTTCAGCCCGTTGAAAACTGACCTTCTCGCAGTTGCGGCTTGCGTCCTCGCCCTGCCGCTTGCCTGGGAGCTGGATGCGCCTTCCTCCTGCCTTCTGCTTGCGGTGATGGTAAGCAGCCTCTATGGCGGCCGCCGTTCCGGTTATATTTCGGTTGTGGTTGGGGCGGCGCTTTTTTATGTCTTCTTTCTTACGCCAAAGTTCAGCCTGTTTCACCCAAGGGGAGAGTTCCTGCGTCTGTTTGTCTTCATCGTGGCCATGGTGCTGGCGACGGAGTTGATTGCGGCGAGGCACCGCGCGGAAGAGTCACTCCGCCAGACACAGACGAAACTCGCACAGGCAACACAGACCGCGACAATAGCCGAGTTCTCCGCCTCAGTAGTTCATGAGATCAGCCAGCCGCTCAGCGCCGTCGTCGCACACGGGCAAGCCAGCCTGCGCTGGCTGCAAGCCGATCCTCCGGACTTCGCAAACGCTCAGGCGTCGGTCGAACGCGTCGTTCGAGACGGCAAAGATGCCGTCGGCATCATCAAAGGCTTGCGGACGCTCTTCCGCAGATCGCCGCTGCAGAAGGCCCCGATCGACCTGCGGCCCGTCGTCAGCGAGGTCGTCTCGCTGGTGCGCGGCCGCGCGGAGAAAGACGGAGTTGTCGTCGAGGTCCAACTCTCGAAAGATCTGCCGTTGATCTTTGCCGATCGTATTCAACTGCAGCAGGTACTCATGAACCTGGTGTTGAATGGCATCGAATCCATGCGGGATGTCACCGGACGGCCAAAGACATTGGTGATCCATTCGCGAGAACAGGATGACATGCTGTTGGTGGAGGTCCGCGATCAAGGTATCGGCGG
>NZ_JBFRCY010000101.1:0-8393 GCF_052113305.1 Terriglobus sp. YAF25 | reverse complement strand
GAAGACATACAGCACGGGGATAAAGATCAGGTTCAGCACGGTCGAGAGCAGCATGCCTCCCACAATGGCAGTACCGACGGAGTGACGTCCTAACTTACCTGCGCCTTCTGCGAAGACCAGGGGAAGTACGCCCAGGATGAAGGCGAAGCTGGTCATGAGGATGGGGCGTAGGCGAAGCTCTGCAGCTTCGATAGCAGCGTCGACAATTGATCGGCCCTGCTCGCGGAGCTGTTCTGCGAACTCGACGATCAGGATGGCGTTCTTCGCCGAGAGACCGATCAGCATGACCAGACCGATCTGCACGTAGACGTCATCCACAAGTCCGCGAGCCGCAATCAGTCCAAGAGCGCCGAGCACGGCCATCGGTACGGCCAGAAGGATGATGAACGGCAGCGCCCAGGACTCATACTGTGCCGCCAGCGTGAGGTACACCACCAGCAGGCCGAGGCCGAAGATGACGATGGCCTTGCCCGCAGACTCAATCTCTTCCAGCGCCAGACCCGACCACGAGTAGGTCATGCCCTGGATTTTGTTCTTCTCGAAGAGCTTCTGCATATTCTCGAGACCCTGGCCCGAGGAGAGCCCAGGCGCGGCGGAACCGAGAATCTCAGCCGAGCGGAAGAGATTGTAGTGCGAGATGATCTGCGGTCCCGAATCTTCCCGGATGCTGACCAGGTTATCGAGCGAGATCATCTGCCCGGTATTGGAACGCACGTAGTACTGGCGGATGTCCTTCGCATTCTTGCGGAAGCCGGCATCGGCCTGAATGTAGACGCGGTACGAGCGATTGTTGAAGTCGAAGTCATTCACATAGGTTGACCCCATGAAGACTCCGAGCGCGTTGTTGATCTCAGAGAAGGGAACGCCGATGGCCTTTGCCTTCTCGCGGTCGATGACCACGGTGATCTGCGGATCATTGGCCGTGAATGAGGTATAGAGGCCCGTCAAGCCCGACTTTGGATCGCGGCCGGCGCCTACGATCTGATGTGCCACGCGATCGAGATCGGCAGGCGTGTTGCGGCCCTCATCCTGAAGCTCGAACTGGAATCCGCCGAAGCTGCCGATACCTTGAATCGGCGGTGGCTCGAAGGCAGCGATAATGCCGCCGGGAATCTGCATCAGCTTGGGAGCAACGCGCGCCACGACGGCTGAGGCTTGATGTTCGTCGCCCTTACGTTCTGCCTGCGGTTTCAGCGGGGCGAAGATCAGGCCCTGGTTGGAGGCGTTGCCGCTAAAGCCGAAGCCCATGACGGCAAAGGTGCCTACGACCTCAGGTTCCTTGGAGAGCAGCACCTGTGCCTGGTCGGCAAGGTTCTGCGTATAGGCCAAAGATGCACCCTGGGGAGCCAGCACCTGCATGATGAAGTAGTTCTGGTCTTCGCTGGGAACGAAGGCTGTGGGCACACTGCGATAGACAACAGCCGTTGCAACCAGACCGCCGATGAATAACAGGAGCATGACCCAGCGAATGCGGAGCACGAAATGGATCAGCTTCGCATACTGACGTCCCAGCCAGAGGATGAAATCGTCGATGCCGTGAGCGAATCCGCTGTAACCCTTGGCCAGGAAAGGAATGTGCGTCCAGTCCAGCATGTGGTACTTGGCCTCTTCGCCGCGCAGCAGAATTGCCGACAGAGCCGGCGAGAGCGTCAACGCGTTGAAGGCAGAGATGGCGATGGAAAAGGCGATGGTCAGCGAGAACTGTTTGTACAGAATGCCGGTGGTTCCCGGGAAGAAGCTAACCGGGATAAATACCGAGATCAGCACGAGGGAAGTCGCAATGACGGCGCTTGTTACCTCCGACATGGCTACCGAGGTCGCTTCGTGCGGGTCCTTGATCTTTCCATGGGAAAGGTGACGCTGTACGTTCTCGATGACGACGATGGCATCGTCCACCACAAGGCCGGTAGCCAGGGTGATGCCGAACATCGTGAGCGAGTTGATGGAGAAGTTGAAGATCTTGATGAAAGCGAAGGTGCCGATCAGCGAGACCGGGATGGTGACAGCCGGGATAATAGTCGCGCGCCAATCCAGCAGGAAGAGGAAGATGACGATGACGACGATGATGATGGCTTCAATGAGGGTATGAACAACCTCATTGATCGATTCGCCAACGACCGTGGTCGTATCGAACGCAATCACATACTTCAGTCCCGGAGGGAAGTTCTTCGCCAGGCGGGCCAGTTCGGCTTTCGCCGCTTTATCCACGGCAAGAGCATTGGCGTTTGAAAGCTGCTGAACACCGACACCCACACCCGGAATGCCGCTGTACTTCAGCGTACTGCCGTAGGTTTCGGCGCCGATCTCGGCGCGGCCTACATCCCTCAGGCGCACAATACCCGCTGAAGTGTTCTTGAGGATGATGTCTTCGAACTCTGAGGGTTGCGTCAGACGGCCTACAGCCCGGACCGCAATCTGATAGGTCTGGTTGGGATCGGCTGTCGGCGGTGCGCCCACGGCGCCGGCGGCGACTTCGACGTTCTGCTCCTGCAGCGCGCTGACAACGTCTGTAGCAGTCAGGTTACGGGCGGCGAGTTTGGTCGGGTCGATCCACAGGCGCATGGCGTACTTACGTGCGCCGAAGATGACCACGTCGCCCACGCCGGTAATACGCTTCAGAGGATCCTTGACGTAGAGGTCGACGTAGTTGGAGATGAACTCCGGTGAGTAGCGGTTATTCTCCGCGTAGAAACCACTCGCAAAAACGAAGTTCGGGTTGGCTTTGGTGATGGTGACGCCGGTGTTTTTGACGGCCTGGGGTAGAACACCCTGTGCCGATTGAACTCTGTTCTGGACGTCCACGGCTGCGATATTGAGGTCGTAGCCCGTCTGGAACGTAATGGTGATGCTGCTGGTGCCATCGTTACCGGAAGACGAGGTCATATACCGCATGCCCTCGACACCGTTGATGGCGGTCTCTAACTGGGTCGTAACGTCGTGCTCTACCGT
This sequence comes from Terriglobus sp. YAF25, assembly GCF_052113305.1. Classification (NCBI taxonomy): domain Bacteria; kingdom Pseudomonadati; phylum Acidobacteriota; class Terriglobia; order Terriglobales; family Acidobacteriaceae; genus Terriglobus; species Terriglobus sp. YAF25. The sequence goes on along the minus strand of NZ_JBFRCY010000101.1, from coordinate 5,444 downwards.
CTGCGCATTGGCGCCGATGTAGACGCTGGTTACGGTGACCTGAGGAGGCGCGAGCTGCGGATAGAGCGAGATAGGTAATTGCGGAATGCAGACCGCGCCCGCAAGAATGATCAGCAGGGCACAGACGCTCGCAAAAATAGGGCGCCGAATAAAAAATTCAACCACAGAAGTAATCCTCGATAGGGGAGAGGCAGTTAGCTGAGCGGTTTAACCGGCATGCCTTCGGCCAGGAACTGCAGGCCGGAGGTGATGACCTTGTCACCCGGTTTAAGTCCTTCGAGCACGGGATAGGTGTTGCCAATGGGGTCGCCCACTTTGACCGCGACCTGATGTGCGATATAGCCGTTGCCTTGGGGCGCGGCGATCGTCACAAATGGCTGACCGTTGATGCGGGTGATTGCCAGCACTGGAACGGTAGGCTTGGGGGTGACATCCCAGGTCACACGGGCCTTGACGATCTGGAGATTGCGTACCGGGGCCGAGCTGGGAACCGGTGCCTTGGCCAGAACGCTCTGCATCCCGTTCTCCACCTGGGGAGAGAGGAAGTAGATGTTCGACTTCACGAGCGGCTTGCCTGTGTCATCCAGAATCTCAACCGGCAGGCCATTGCGCACCTGTGCGCCGCGTTCCGTCGGGATATAGATGTAGGCCTCGAGCTGTGAGTTCTCATCGACTGTGGTGAGCAGTGTCGTTGCCGAGACATAGTCGCCCTGGTGAACAGGGATGTCACCCACGATGCCATCGAACGGAGCCCGGATCTGGTAGTACGCCAACTGCTGGCGTTGGGCCGAAGTGCTCTCCTGAGAGGCCTTGTAGTCGCCTTCGGCGTTCTGGAAGTTCTGCAGGGCGATCTCATAGGCCTGCTTGGAGACGACACCGGCCTCGAAAAGGCCCTTCTGCCGGTCCAGCTCTGCCTTGTTGTACTGCAGAACGGCCTTCTTCTGGTTCTCTGTTCCTGCGGTGGAAGCGACCGTGGCCTGCTGCTTCAGCGGATCGATGGTCATCATCAACTGGCCGGCACGCACGTGATCGCCGCTCTTCACCAGAATGCGGGTCAGGTTGCCGTCTACCTGCGGCTGCAGCGTGGCGGAGCGCCGGCTCTTGATTGTGGACACATAGGTATCGCCATTGGGGACAGGGTTCAGCGATACCGCGGCCACCTGGACCGGCATGGCCTGCATCTGCTGGGGCTGCTGCTGCGCCGGAGCGCTCTGGCGGCACCCTGTCGTGGTGATGGTGGCAATGGAGACGAGTGTTGCTGCTACTGCTAGGGGGATGCGCATACAGGGCTTCCTCTGAAACGAACCTGAAATCTCTGGAACATCCAATTGGATGTGCAGTTTGCGTCGCGGATGCACGAAGAAAAGAAGAAAGTGCGGGCGATTGTTTCGATCTAGAAGCGTTCTCCATCCTAGCCCCTATCTTCTTCTGTCCAAAGGGGGAGCCGTAGGAATCAGAGCCTTGCCGGAGAGTGGTATCGTGATGAATGAAATACCCCGGAAAGTAAAGCGGGATGGGGTGGCCTATATAGGACAAAATGGGCCATTCAGACTTCCCTGGAGTGACGGCATTCGATGCGAGTAGTCCGCTGGCTGATCGTCCTTGTGGCCCTGTTTTTGGCGTTCCAGTTCATCAGCCTGTACCTGAGCTGGCAAAAGCAGGCCATTCTTGGCGCCGTACTGGTGGTTACGGCCATTGTCATAAACCGTATCTCCACCTCCAAGGTGGTCACCATCAGCCTGATGCTGCTTTCGGTCGTCATTACCAGCCGGTATGGCTGGTGGCGCATCGGGCAATTGATCGACTATTTCTCGGACGAGGCCAATAACCCATACAAGATCGATTCGGTGTTGATGCTGATCCTGCTGTCCGCAGAGATTTACACCATCCTGATCATGGTGCTGGGCTATATACAGACGGTATGGCCGCTCCAACGGCGTCCTGTGCCCCTGCCGGCAGATGAAGAGTTGTGGCCGCACGTCGACCTGCTGATTCCTACCTACAATGAGCCGCTCTCCCTAGTCCGCTATACCGCCCTGGCGGCCTTGAACATCGACTATCCGCCGGAAAAGCTGCATGTTTACGTTCTCGATGACGGTGTTCGGGACGAGTACCGGCTGTTCTGCGAAGAGGCGGGAATCGGGTACAAGATCCGGGAAAAGCATACGCACGCCAAGGCCGGCAACATCAATACGGCACTCGAGACGATGGACTCGCCGCTGGTCTCCATCTTCGACTGCGACCACGTGCCCACCCGCAGCTTCCTCCAGATGACGGTCGGCTGGTTCCTCAAGGACGAGAAGCTGGCCATGCTGCAGACGCCGCATCACTTCTACTCGGCGGATCCGTTCGAGCGCAATCTGCGCCAATACCATAGCATTCCGAATGAGGGCGAGCTGTTCTACGGCATTATTCAGGACGGCAACGACCTATGGAATGCGACATTTTTCTGCGGGTCGTGTGCCGTCATCCGGCGTAGCGCCCTGGATGAGGTAGGTGGCATCGCGACGGAGACGGTGACCGAGGACGCCCACACATCGCTTCGACTTCAGAAGCTGGGATACAACACGGCGTACCTCAACATTGCGATGGCTGCCGGATTGGCCACCGAGACCCTGGCTGCGCACGTGGGACAGCGAATCCGCTGGGCACGTGGCATGATCCAGATCCTGCGTACTGATAACCCGCTGCTGGCGCGCGGGATGAAGATGACCCAGCGGCTGTGCTACTTCAATGCCATGGCGCACTTTTTGTATGCGGTTCCGCGCCTGGTATTTCTGTGTGCCCCACTGATCTATATGCTCTTCAGCCGGACGATCATTCCCGGCTACTGGGTAGCTATTCTTGCGTACGCCCTGCCGCACCTCATCATCTCCAGCATAACCAACTCGCGCGTGCAGGGGACACACCGGCACTCCTTCTGGAATGAGATCTACGAGACGGTGCTGGCGCCTTACATCCTGATGCCAACCACGTTGGCACTGCTGAACCCCAAGCTCGGCAAGTTCAATGTGACCGATAAGGGCAGCACTCTGATGGAGACGCGATTTGACCGGTCTATCGCCGCGCCGACAACATGGCTGCTGCTTTTCAACCTCTTCGGTCTGGCACTAGCCCCCTATCGCTACTTTGTGACCGATCCAGGGCACCCGGGTACGGTGTTGAGCAATACCGCATGGATCGTTTTCAACATCATCATCCTGGGAGTTGCCGCGGCATGCGCGCACGAGCAGAAACAGCGCCGTAAGGCGGTTCGTATCGAAGCACGGATTGGCATACGAGCGCACCTGGCCGATGGGCGCGAGATCTCCGGATCGACCTTTGACATCTCGGTCGGCGGAGCCTCGATCGTGTTGGATGAAGATGTGCGCCTTCAGAAGGGAGACATCATTGAGATGTCTTTCCCCATGCAGACGAAGTCGCGCACGGTAAAGGCCAAAGTACTGGCGATTCTCGCAGGTGAGATCCGCATTGCGTTCTATCACCCGACCGTGGTTGAGCAGGAGACCCTGGCGCGCGTGCTGTACTCCCGTGCTGATTCATGGGTGAGCATCGAACGCGAAGTCGAAGTCGATCGCCCGCTGGTCAGCTTCGCGAGAGTGGCCAGGCTGTCACTCACCGGGCTGTACCAGGTGACGCGTGGTCTATTCGCATCGAAGAGCATCATCCTCTTCGCTCTTCTGCTGCTTGGCGGAATGGGGTATGCCCAAACAACGCCGCAGCAATTTGCGCCGCCGCAGGTTCAGTTGCCTCCGCAGACCTTCCGCCCACCGGCCGTTGGAAATGGGCCGGCTCCAGCGCCGGCACCGGTGAAGAAAGCTGCAGCTCCTAAGCGTCAACCAGTGCCGGCAGCTCCGGCTCCTAAGGCGGAGCCGGTGAAGCAGACCGCGGTTCAACCATCGAGGCCTGCTCCTTCGACAAGTCCCGTAGCTCCTTCACCAGCACCGGAGGCCCAGACGCCGGCGGTCGCTCAGAGCGCGCCCGAGACAGCACCGACTGCCGGTACCGCAAAGCCGATCCGGATCACGCTGAAAGACATGGGAATGGATAGCGGCATCGAGCTCCGGGGACCGCATAGCTACTACCCCGTGGGGTTTTCGTTACCGTATACCTTTGTTTCCCGGCATGCCGTACTGAAGGTCAGCTATAAGCTGGCTCCGGGTGTCGCACCTCACCCAGGGATGTTGAGGGTCTCTCTCAATAACAGCAACGTCGGCGAGATTCCGGTTGTGAACACCGGCGGTTTTGCCTATGCCGAGATCGATCTTCCGACCGATACACTCATCCGCAACAATGGTCTGACGTTCGAGTTCACCAGCAACGGCATCTTTCAGACAGAGGCCCAGGCGAAGGCGCAGGCTCAGGGCTGGATCGGCGCCACCTCGACGGTCGAGATCACAGGCGACAGCCTTCCGTTCCGCAACGATATCGGTCTGTTACCGATGCCTTTTCTCGATCGGGACCTGCAAACGATCACCACGATACCGTTTGTCTTTCTCTCGCAGCCTGGTCTAAAGACATTGCAGGCTGCCGGTGTGGTTGCGTCGTGGTTTGGCACGCAGGTAGGTCCGAAGCCCATTCGATACACGGCATCTCTGGAACAGCTCACTGAAGGAAACGTCGTTGTCTTTGCCGACAGCGCGGCAAGGCTTCCGGAGAGCATGAGACCCGCGCAACCGGAGCCGGGGCCCTACATCGCGGTGCGGAGAAATCCTTACGATGCCAACGGAACCGTGCTGATCGTCGCTGGAAATGATGAGGATCAACTGTTGGCCGCGGCGCGTGGCCTGGCGCAGAGAAAAGGCGCTCCCACAGCCAGGATGACGGAGCCGTCGCAGCCGGAGGGAGACACGCTGCGTATCAGCGATGCTTCGCCACCTTCACAGCGTGACATTGACGATGCTCCCCGCTGGATGCCGACGAATCGCCTGGTAAGTCTGGCCGACTACTCCAGCAAAGACCTGCTTAAGACGGATGGATCCCACCCGGTGCCGATCTATTTCCATGTGCCGCCGGATCTCTTTTATGGGGAAGTGCAGAACCTTCGCATGCTGGTCAGCTACCGCTATAACGCGACTACCATCCTGCCCGGTTCGGCGCTGCGGACCTATGTGAACGGAACGCTGGTCAATGAGGCTCCGCTTGCAGTGGGAACTGGGACGGTCGATCGTCAGCGGCAGATCGTCGTGCCCGTGGCTGCAATGCGTCCCTTCGGTAATACGCTGCAGTTCAGTTTTGATTTCATTCCGACCAAGGTGGGCGCGGCTACCGAGGGAGAGATTCTGAGCAACTCGGCACTGGATATCCGGAACCTGCCGCACTATGCGGGTCTGCCTGACCTGGAACTCTTTGCCAATGCTGCGTTCCCGTTCACGCGCCGAGCCGATCTTTCGGAGACGACGGTGATTATGCCGGCGAATCCCACCGCGAACGAGATCTCTCTG
>NZ_JBFRCY010000100.1:0-12539 GCF_052113305.1 Terriglobus sp. YAF25 | reverse complement strand
GTACACGGCTGCACGAACCTGTTGCGTATACAGAAAGCCGACCGCCGGTCCCCAGATGAGGATGCGGAAGACGAGATACGTTCCCAGCCGGCTGGACAGGCTGCTGCGAAAGACCGTCGCCATCAGGGCGCCCGTTACCAGCGCAAATGCGCAGCATACGTAATAGGGAGCCATGCTACCGCGATACTCGGCGCCGTACAGCGTTGCGATGACTGCCATTGGAAGTACGTTGACCGCGTGCACCACAAACCGGGTGATCCAGGGAATCGCGTTCCGGTGCGCGCTATAGACGAAGATCGTCCCGGCAATCACATACGAATCCAGCGCAACGACGTGAAGGAACCGGTGGTAGGGAGCGTGGCGCTCATAGAACATCCGTGCCACGCATTCAACGAAGATCCACAGCATGCCGATCAGCCACAGCCGCACCCGGTCCGCGGGATGGCGACGCCGAAAGACCTCCAGCAACGCGATCAGCGTTACCAGGGCAACCGTATCCGGAATGAGCTGGGCATTCAGCATCAGCACTGTGCTCAGCAGGTTGGTCCTGCTGTGCCATACCCGAAAAGCTTACCTCAGGCCGCATAGCCCAATCTTGCACTCCGCGGAAGCAATCTGGATCTCAATCCCCTTTAGGGAAGACAGGCTACGCTCAATCCCTTTTTCCAATGGGTCGTGTCGAGGGATTCATGCGCGGTCAACCTCGGCGCAATGGTACACGCCACCAAGAACGAACAAAGGACTGCGGTACTATGGGGCGGCTCTAGAGCAGTTCTCCTAAAGGTGTAGAGCGAAGCGTTTGCAGTTTGCGCCGTTTTCCTTCGAAGAAAACGGCATTCGCAGATTTCTCCAACACAGTATTAGGAGAATTGCTCTAGTAAGCTGGGAGCGCATTTATGAACAACATTGACGTGATTGTGGTGGGCGCCGGTCCGTCCGGATCCACAGCTGCCAAACGGCTTGGTGAGGCCGGCGTGCGTGTGCTCGTGCTGGAAAAAGCCGAAGTCTTCCCTCGTGAAAAACCCTGCGGAGGCGGCCTCTCCGCCCGCATGCTGACACGCTTCCCCTATGTCAGAGACGTCCTCTCCGAGATCGGCACCAATCCCGTCCGGCGCGTCTACCTGCAGTCGCCCGACGGCACCGGCGTGACTTGGCAGCAGGCCGATCCCATCATGTACCTGATCCGCCGCTGGGAGTTCGATGCCGCTCTCTTCCGCCGTGCCCAGGCAGTCGCCCCGGTGGAGCTGGGAGTCACTGTCCGCGCATTGCGCGTTTTGCCCGATGGCGTAGAGCTCGAAGCCACGGACGGACGCACCTTCCGCGCGAAGATGGTCATCGGCTGCGACTCAGCCAACTCCGTTATCGCCCGTCACAGCGGCCTGCGCGTCGGAGATATCCGCTCCGAATACGCCGTCGACATGATGGAGGAGACGCCGGTTGCCCGGCTGCAGGCAGCGCGGCCCGATACGGTTTCGCTCTTCCTCACGCTGACCAAAACCTTCGGCTACGGCTACATCTTCCCCAAGACCGACCACTGCAACCTCGGCTTCGGGTGCAAGCTCGATTACTACCTGGAAGAACTGCGCGGCAAGGGCAAAGAACATCATGCCGCCTGGGTGGAGGAGATGAAGCAGAAAGGTTTCGTCACCGGCGAGACACAGAAGGACGGCTATAAAGCATTCCCCATTCCCGTCGGCGGCCCGCTTGCGAAGACCTATACAGACCGGGTTCTGCTGGCCGGCGATGCCGGCGGATTCGTCAACGCCTTCACCGCCGAAGGCATCTTCTACGCCATGAGCTCGGGCTCGCTGGCTGCCGAAGCAGCAATCGCCGCCATCCAGGCAGGCGATTTCTCTGAGGAGCAGTTGAAGAGCTACGAGCGAGCATGGAAGGCGGAGATCGGCGGAGACCTCGAACACTCGGTCGATATTCAGCGCCGCCTCTTCAACGACTCCGGCCGCATCGACCAGATCGTGCGCGCCGCCGCACGCGATCAAGGCCTGCTGCGGCTCCTGATCGGCTACAGCATGGGCGCGGTCCGCTACGAAGAGCTGCGGAACTACATGGCAGCCTCGGCACTACCCAAGTGGGTGATGAGTAAGGTCATCTCGGTCTTTCGCTTCGGTTCGAAAGGTAAGGCAGCTCCTCAGGGCGCATCATCCAATTCCAGCGTCTAATGGAAAAACCGATGCGGATACAGACAAGAACCTACGGAACTCTCGCCGCTGTTGCGGCACTGTGGACATTCTGGGCGGCACTGCCCGCACAGGAGATCTCGCCGGAGCTCAAGCAGAAGGTCGACGAGACCGCGCAGAAGGTGCTGAAGGATACCGGCGTCCCTTCCGCCTCGGTTGGCATCGTGAAAGACGGAGCGATCGTCTACACGACTGCCTTCGGCAAATCGCGCCTCGATATCAGCGCCGACGCCATGCCGGAGATGGCCTACGCCATCGGCTCCATCAGCAAGCAGTTCACCGCGGCCTGCATCCTGCTGCTGCAGGAGGAGGGCAAGCTCAAACTCGATGATCCGGTGGCGAAGTGGTTTCCGGAGCTCACCCGCGCCAAGGACATCACCCTGCGCAACCTGCTGACCCATACCTCCGGTTACTCCGACTACGCTCCGCAGGACTACACCATTCCCGAATGGACCAAGCCCGGCGACCCACTCAAGCTGGTCCACACCTGGGCCGGCAAGCCGCTGGACTTCGAGCCGGGAACGAAGTGGCAGTACTCCAACACCAACTTCGTCCTCGCCGGTCTGATCGTGGAAAAGGCAAGCGGGATGAAGTTCGCCGACTTCCGCCGCCAGCGCATCCTGGAGCAGCTGCACATGCAGCATGTTCTGGATCTGAATACGGATCAAGCTCGGCTGCAGGTAGCCGGCTACTTCCGCAACGCCCTCGGCCCGCTGCGCAAGGCTACCCTGGAGGCTCCCGGCTGGTACTTCGCCGACGGCGACCTGGCGATGCCGGTGGAAGACCTGCTCACCTGGGATCTCAGCGTGATGAACCAGACGCTGCTCAAGCCGGAGAGCTATCGCGAGCTGATGACCAGCTTCAAGCTGAAGGACGGCGCCGACACCCACTACGGCCTCGGCATCGGTGTCGGCGACCGCAACGGACATCACGTCGTCTCGCACACCGGCGAGGTCGGCGGCTTCGTCGCCTCCAACAGCGTCTTCCCGGATGAGAAGGTCGCTATTGCCGTCCTCACGAACCAGGAGGCGAGCTCAGCCGCCGGTGCGATTGCGCGCGGTATCGCCGGCGCCATGCTGCCGCCGGGACCCAACGCCGCCGCCAGCCCCGAAACCCAGGCGAAGACCATCCTCACCGGCCTGCAGCAGGCCAAGATCGACCGCTCGCTCTTTACCGGCAACGCCAACTTCTACTTCAACCAGGAGGCGCTGGACGACTTCTCCTCCAGCCTGCAGCCCCTGGGTGAGGTGAAGTCCGTCGTCAAGCAGGATGAAAGCCTGCGCGGAGGCATGACCCTGCGCAGCTTCGCCGTGACCTTTGCCGGGGGCAAAGAGGTCAGGCTCTCTACCTTCACGACAACCGACGGCAAGCTGGAACAGTTCCTGATTGTTCCCTGATGCCGCCATCGATCTTTTACTGGATGGGAAGCATCAGGCAGGGAACGCCGGCCTGTGATCTTGAATCCAACATGTTGGAGCATTCTCCTTTGGAGCATTTCTCATAAAGTATCGCGCGGAGTATCGGGGTCCCCAGCGAACTCGTTCGCTGGGGTGAAGTGTTGGCTGTTTGCGCCGGAGAAAACGGCATTCGCAGATTTTTCCAAAGCTACAGTATTAGGAGAATTGCTCTAGAAGGAGCGGCGTGAAGGTACTCGGAGTCCTGATTCTTATTCTGTTGTTGGTCGCGGCCGCGGGAGCGTATCTCCTGCTGACGCCCTTCGGTCCTTCCACCGAGACCTTCGTCGATATCCCCGCCGGTACCGGCGTTCGCGGCATCGCCGGTYCCCTGGAACGCGCCGGCATGGTTCGCAGCCGCTACGCCTTCGAGGCCTGGCACACCACTGTGCAACACGCCGGGCTGGGCACAGCCGATGCCTTCCTCGCCGCCGCGCGTTCGAACACCGCCCTGATCAGCGACCTCTCGCCCGATGCCAAGTCACTGGAAGGCTATCTCTTCCCGGAGACCTACAAGTTCTCCCGCCATGCAACGCCGGAACAGATGCAGGCGGCGATGGTGAAACGCTTCCGGCGCGAGGCCACCTCCCTGGGTCTGACTACCGACGTCGCCCGCACCGTCACCATGGCTTCGCTGGTCGAAAAAGAGGTACGTGTCGATACCGAACGCCCCCTGGTTGCCGGGGTCTTCGTCAACCGGCTGGCCAAAGGCATTCCGTTGGCCACCGATCCCACGGTGATCTACGCCGCGCTTCTTGATAATCGTTGGCGGGGCACGATCTACCGGTCCGATCTGGACTACGACTCGCCCTACAACACCTATCGGCACACCGGTCTGCCGCCGGGGCCGATCGCCAGCCCAGGGGTCGCGGCGCTAAAGGCCGCGATGCATCCCGCCGAGACGAATTACCTTTATTTTGTTGCAGATGCAGCCGGTCATAGCGTCTTCTCCGCCGACCTGAAGGAGCACGCCGAACAGGTGCAGGCTTACCGCCGCGCCAGCGGTGAGGCTCCGGCGGCGCCCGCTCCGTCCAAGCAGGAAAGCAGATCGCCGAAACACGCCGTACCTGGCAGCGCTTCTGGCAGGAAACGACAGAAATAACGAATCTGCGCACCCTTGGCCGTGGATGGAACATCCAAGAGAAGTCTGCGTAAATTCAAGAACATGCGTTCGGGCGCCCAAAGTGCGACCCGATATACTTGGCAGGTTGGGTAGGATGACGAGAGTACGATGGCAAGCTGGAGTATTGCTGGCGGCAGTGTTGCTGACCAGCGGATGTTTCCGGCATACCTACCGCGTCCAGAAGGCACCGCCGGTCGCCAACGTCAAATCCGCCACGCTGGATGAGCTGATTAAACAGATTCAGGGCCGCTTCGACGCCGTCAAGACGATGAATGCGTCAGTGGATATCATTGCCAGCACCGGCGGCACTAAGCAGGGCAAGGTGACGGTCTATACGGCCTTCAGCGGTTACATCCTGCTCCGCAAGCCGGAAGACCTGCGGGTGCTTCTGCTGTTACCCCTGCTTCACACGACCGCTCTTGACATGGTTACGGACGGCAGAACCTTCAAGATGCGGATTCCACCGCAGGGCCGTGCGATCACGGGCAGCAATGAGCTGGCAACCCCGTCCAAGAACCCGCTCGAGAACCTTCGTCCGGGGGTCTTTTACGACTCACTGCTGATCAAGGGTGTGCAGCCGGGAGAGCTGGTTGCTATCACTTCGGACGAGCGCGTGATCCAGGTCGACGCCAAAAAGAAAGAGATGGTCTCGGAGCCGGACTACGACGTCAGCCTCTACGCCCAGAAGAACGGCGGCGTGGAGCTCGCGACCCACCGCGTGATCCACATAGGCCGCAGCACCCTGCTGCCCTACGCGCAGGACATCTACGACGGCGGGGGCCGGGTCGTCACCCGCGCCACCTACGATGGCTACCAGAAGTTCGGGGATATCGATTTTCCCACGCGCATCAACATCGAACGCCCACTTGACCAGCTCAAGATCGCGATGACCATCACCAAGCTTACCCCCAACCAGGAGATGGAGAACGACCAGTTCGAGCTGACCATCCCGCCGGGGACACAGGTTCAGCAGCTTCCCTGATCAACCACGAATCTGGGTGCCCCATCCATCGCATCGCGATGGGTGGGATATTCGCTACAACAATCCCGCCCGCATGGCATGCTGGGCGATCATCCGGTTAATCTCCAGGGCCAGCTCCAGTGCCTCGCGTCCCTGCTTCCCGGTCACACGCGGTTCCTGCCGTGTCTGTACCGAGGTCAGGAACGATTCGATCTCCAGCTTCAGCGGCTCACCATTCTCGACCGGCAGTTTGCTCAGCGAAAGCCCCGCGGAGGGATGCTGCAACCCGGCACCCTGAGTAAAGGCGGCAATGGCGGCTGCAGGGTCAGCGACATCGATCACCAGCAGGTCCTGCCGCGCGAAGTCGAGTGAGACATACTGGCGCGGCTGGAAGTAGCGCAGCTTACGCACGCGCTCCGTCGAGACGCGGCTGGCGGTAAAGTTCGCGACGCATCCGGTAGCAAACTCCAGACGGACGTTCGCGATATCGACCTTCGGCGACAGCACCGGCAGGCCGACGGCACGCACCTCCGTTACCGGCGAATTCACCATCGTCAGAACAATGTCGAGATCGTGGATCATCAGGTCCAGCACCACATCCACGTCCAGCGACCGCGGCGTAAAGATGCTCAGACGGTGCGACTCAAAGAACATGGGCTTGGTCAGGATCGGCATCGTCGCGGTTACCGCCGGGTTGAACCGCTCCAGATGACCGATTTGCACGATGCGGCCATGCTGCTCGGCGAGCGCCAGCACCTGGTCTGCCTCCGCGAGGGATGCGGCAAAAGGTTTTTCAATCAGGCAGTCGATGCCTGCGCGCAGAAGCTGCGATGCCACCTGCGCATGCGCCACGGTGGGGACACAGACCGACGCACAGTCGATGGGAATGCCGCTGGCCAGCAGCTCATCCACGCTGGCGAAGACAGGATTGTCTTCCAGGGTGACGGCCGGGTCAACCACGGCGGCGAGGTGAACCCCGGGAAGCTCGCGATAGATACGGATGTGGTTCTTGCCGAAGACGCCGGCGCCTATGACTGCGACCTGAAGCACGTGCTCTTAGCCTTCCACAGCCTTCTTGCAGCGGGCGTACAGCTCGAGAATCTGGTTGACCTGCTCGTCGATCTTATGCGGTGCTCCGGAGGCTCCGAAGCCGGTGGAGGCGGTAGCGGGCTTGGCGATTTGCACGGTGTTCGCGATGAACTTCATGAGGTCCAACGCGATGTCTTCGTTACGGCGGGCTCCAAGACTCTGTTCCATAGAAGTCAAGTGTAGAACTCCAAAAAGGAAATGCAAACCCGCTAGGGCGTGTCATTTATGTATGCTGGCGAAACACCTACGAGGGAGAGCGGATCGGGTTGGCGGTTCTGGCGGTGCAGGCGATACGACGAATGCGCGGAGGCGCCCAGAGCCAGCTCATGCTCGGCGCAGACGGCCGGCTCTGGGTCGTGAAGTTCCGCAACAACGCCCAGCACCTCCGCGTCCTGGTCAACGAGTTCCTCGCCACAAGGCTGGCCGCCCATGCCGGCCTCAGTGTTCCCACGTGCGAGGTCATCGAGGTCACGCCCTGGCTGGTCGAGAACTCGCCGCAGATGTGGATCGAGCTCGGCAGGAACAGACAGGAACGCTGCTGCGCCGGCCTGAACTTCGGCTCGCAGTTCGTCGGCGGCCTTCTGCCCGGGCAGGTCGTGGACTATCTGCCGGAGGAGCAGCTCCGCGAGGTGCGAAACCTCGACGAGTTTGCCGGCATGCTCGCCATCGACAAGTGGACCGGCAACATCAACGGACGCCAGGCCGTCTTTCATCGCAAACCCCGGGAGCGCAAGTACCGCGCCACCTTCATCGATCAGGGCTTCTGCTTCGGCGCCGGCGACTGGGTCTATCGCGATCCGCCGCTGCGAGGCGTCTATCTGCGCAACACCGTCTACGAAGGCGTGACCGGATGGCAGAGCTTCGAGCCCTGGCTGCATCGCATTGAGACCATGGACCCCAACACGGCCTGGAAGATCGCCGAAGAGATTCCGCCGGAATGGTACGCGGGCGACACCGATGCCCTGGAGGAGTTGATCGCCGCCTTGCTGGCACGGCGGGGACGGGTGCGAGAGTTGATCGTGCAGTTTCGGGAATCAGATCGGAAACCCTTCCCGAACTGGATCGAAGGCGTGAAGGTTCCCGTACCGAGACAGTTCTCGGAGTCCGGTTATGTCATGTGAGTTTTGTTCAGCAATGATGCGGGGATATCGAATGGCGCACACAGGCAGATGTCCCCGCGGGAATGATTTGGTCTTGCAGATGCAAAGGTTCAGTGCAAAAGGTTCAGAAGAGGACTGAAAAGGTTCTGACGAGGGCTGGAAAGTTCAGAAGAGGTAGATGATGGAGCGGGTTCCCTGCGAGTTCTTTCTGCTGCGCTATGTACCGGATGCGGTGAAGGACGAGTTCGTGAACATCGGTGTGTTGCTGCGTGAGGCCGCCCGGCCGGACGAAGCGGTGGTGCGTTTCACGCGCGACTGGAGCCGCGTGCGCTGCATCGATCCGGACGCCGATACCGCGATGCTGGAGGCGATGGAGGCTGAGATCGCACTTCGCCTGCGCACCAGCGCCACCGATCCCAAGCCGGTGATGACCGTTCTGGAGGACACCTTCTCCAACAGCATCCGCATCACCGAGGCCCGGGCGACGCTGGCCGAGAGTGTGCCTGCGGAGCTGGAGCAGTTGATGCAGCTCTACGTCGAGTCCCGCAAGCTTCCGGCAGCCCGCCGCCGCACCGGCCGAGCCGCCATTGCCGCGGCGATGCGCAGTGAGTTCGAGCGCGCCGGCGTCTGGGAGCTGATGCGCAAACGCATCGCCGCCTCCGCTTACACCCGCCCGGGCGATCCCCTGAAGCTCGACTGCGGCTACCGTCCCAACAGCATCGTCCGCATCTTCCACGCCGTCTCTCTCGAAGGTGACCTCGAAGCCGCCAAGGTGCTGGCCTTCTCCTCAGCCTCACTGCGTGAAGGTGTGCAACGCGTGGAAAACGCCGGTCTGGAGCTGACCGCCGTCGTCGAGCCGCTACGCCAGGTGGACGAAACCACCGAAGGCGAGGCCGCGGAACGCTACCGCTTCGGCGTCGAAACCATGGAACGCGAGGCGATTCGTGTACTGACTACGAATGACCTGCCGCGTCTGGCCGAGACGGCCAGACGAGAGTTGAATGGTTGAATAGTTGAATAGTTGAATGGTGTTTTTCCGCCAGGGTGACGGATCGACTCACCTCATTCAATCGACAATTCTGAACGTTGCATCGCGTGGCGGCCACATCATTTCGGCCAGCCGGGAAAACCATTCAACAATTCAACCATTCAACCATTCAACCCAAGGCCTTCCTGTGGAAGGCTTTGGCACGCTGCTGCGCGATACAGCAATGCAACAGCGCACGTATTCAAAATCACCCACTATAGAGCGGTGAGTCGATCGGCCATCCCGGCGGAAAAACACCATTCAACGATTCAACAATTCCACCATTCAACCCCCAAAGCCTTCCTGTGGAAGGCTTTGGGGCGCCCCTCCCGCTGATATCATCAGGCCCATGAGCACCTCGCCGCTGGTTGGAGTGGTGATGGGCAGCCGCAGTGACTACAAGGTCATGAAGGCTGCCGTTACTGTGTTGCAGGAGTTTGGCGTTCCCTGTGAGGCACGCGTCGTCTCCGCCCATCGAACGCCGGATCTCCTGATGGAGTACGCCGCGACCGCCGAAGCGCGGGGCCTGCGCGTCATCGTCGCCGGCGCCGGCGGCGCCGCGCATCTGCCCGGCATGCTGGCGGCCAAGACCGTCGTTCCTGTGCTCGGAGTTCCCGTGCCTGCCACCATGCTGCAGGGCACCGATTCGCTGCTCTCCATCGTCCAGATGCCCAAGGGCGTCCCCGTCGGCACGCTCGCTATCGGCGAAGCCGGAGCCATGAACGCTGGGCTGCTGGCGGTCGCTATCCTGGCCACCACCGACGATGCTCTGCGCGAGAAGCTCAAGGCATGGCGTGCCGCACGCACCGCCGCCGTCCTGGCTGAGTCCCTGGAGGACGAGGCGTGAGCGCAATTCTTCCCGGTAAGACCGTCGGCATCTTCGGCGGTGGACAGCTCGGCCGCATGATGGCCATGGCCGCTCGCTCCTTCGGCTACAAGATTCACGTCCTCGATCCCGATCCTGCCTGCCCCGCCGCCTATGTCGTCGACAAGGTCATCGAAGCAAGCTGGCGCGATGACTGGGAGGCCGGCAACCTCGCCCGCGGATGCGATGTGGTCACGCTCGAGATCGAACAGATCTCACCCGAGAGCATGGCCATGGCCTCGCGCTTTGCGCCGGTGCGCCCCGGAGCGCCGATGCTTGCCATCATCCAGGACAAGGTTGAGCAGAAGACCTGGCTGCAGAAGATGGGTTTCCCCGTCGGTCCCTTCCGCGGCGTCCGTAGCCTGGAAGAGTTGTCCAGCGCGGTGATGGAGCTGGGCGGCGACTGTTTCATCAAGAGCGCCCGTGGCGGCTACGACGGCCGCGGACAGGCCCGCATGTATCCCGAAGAGGTCTCCGATGGATCGATCCGCGATGCCTGGCTCGCCGTCGGCGAGACCGATTGCGTCGTCGAAAAGGCGGTCGATCTCGAACAGGAGATCTCGGTGATGGTCTCGCGTTCGCCCAGCGGCGAGGTCAAGGTCTTTCCCGCTGCCGGCAACGTGCACGAGAACCAGATCCTGGTCTGGAGCGTGATCCCCGCCCCGATACCGCATGAGCTCGACCGCCAGGCGCGCCAGATCGGCGAAGCGCTGGCCGATACCTTCCAGCTCGAAGGCCTGCTGGCGGTGGAGATGTTCGTCACCAAAGACGGCAAGCTGCTGATCAACGAGCTCGCTCCGCGTCCCCACAACAGCTACCACCAAAGCGAGCGCGCCTGTGTGACCGGCCAGTTCGAACAGGCGATCCGGGCCGTCTGCGATCTGCCTCTCGGCGATGTCTCGCTGGTGCAGCCTGCGGCGATCGTCAATCTGCTGGGCGAGGTCTGGCTCGATGAGCAAGGCAATGAGCGTCAGCCGCGCTTTGATGCCGCCTTGGCGGTTCCGGGGGTGAGGCTACATCTCTACGAGAAGCTGAAGCCGCGCCGCGGCCGCAAGATGGGCCACTTCTCCGCTGTGGGAGCAACCGGCGACGAGGCGATTGCACGGGTACGGGAGGCGAAGTCGCTGCTGTGATCACTGCCGCCCCGGTGTACGATCTTCCCTATGAGTAATGATCTTGTTCCCAAAGCGCCCGTTCGGAAGACGGGCCTAAGCCCCAAAGAGCAGAAGTTGCAGGCGATGCTTGAGAAGATGAAAGGCAAGGCCGCGGGCGCCAAGCCCGGCAGCAACGGYGCTACCGGCGGTTTCAAAGCAAAGGGCAACGTCGCCAAGAAGACCTCGTTCCAGCGCAAGGCAACGTAGAGTGCGCGCGAACTCTACCGATACGCCGATCCGAAACCTATACACCGGGTGCCCCATATCTGCGGAGCAGATGTGGGAGTATCGGGGTCCCCAGCGAACTTGTTCGCTGGGGTGAAGTATCGAGCGAAGCTCGATCCATCTTCCTGTCACTTCACCTCCATCCCCGGATGCGCCGCCTCAACCCCACGCAAACTAAAACTAGCAACACTCGCCGGATTCGACCCAGCCCGCACCTGCAACGTCCCCAACACCTCAAACGCCGGCGGCCTCTGGCTCTGAAGCCGAAAGACCAGCACCCCCGGCTGCACCTCTTTCGCCGACAGAAGAGCAAACCCACCCGTCTGCTCCCGCAGATCCATCTGCGCGGCAACCACCTCTTCGCTCGCCAGCGTGGGCACAGCCTCAACCAACGCCGGCGCACTCGCCTGGTTGAAAGCCGCAAGCCACTTATAAAGCAGATGACCTGATGGAGTATCAGGAATAAGCCCGGTCTGATTCCCATAACGGGGCAGATGCACCAACAGGGTGGGATGAACCGGGCTCACATGATCTCCCTTGCGCGCCGGCACCGGAGCATCCGCCGGATCGGAAAGCGCAATGGTATCGATCTGGTTCGGATCGTCGTTATCGTCGTCGTGCGACCTCGCCGACGCACCACTGCTGGACGAACGTGAGACCTCATCATCATCCTGACTGAAACGAATGTGCCCGTTGTGACGCAGCGCATACGCAACCGCGAAGAGCACGACAACCGCCATCACCATCGCGAGCAACACAGCGGAACGCCGTATCGGCTGCCGCTCACTGACATAGAACCGCGGAGCATTCGGAATCGCGTGTCTCTCGGGAAGGGGCTGCATAAGACTTGGGTCCTCTGCACGTTCCACAGCGGCGTGCACTTAAGAGCAATAAGAGCCGCCATCAACAGTCTAGTCGCGCCACGGTTCCGAGCGCTGAAGGCCGGAGTCCCCGACGAAGCCGGTTTCCAATAAGCGCTGAAGGCGCGCTCTATATCAGCCTGGGGCAACGCCCCAGGTTTCCGGCAACAAAAGAAAAAGAGGGCTGAAGGCCCGATCTATAGTCCTCCATTGAAAGCGAATTTGCCGCTAGTGGCGCCTTCATAAATGTTGTCATCCTAAGCTCCGAACTGGGTGCCCCAGGTCCCCCGGGACCTGGGTATTCGCGCTAGGCGCGAAATGTTTTGCTTAATGGGACGGCTTTCAGCCGTCCCATACCAACAGCCAAATGAAAGAGGCGTTCAACCGCTGAGGGCAAAGCCTCCGAGTCTACCAACAAACACGCAGTCGCGATCAATTGCAGAACAACCCGCTATCATGATCCCGCCATAACTCCAGCGGATGCCC
>NZ_JBFRCY010000099.1:0-8538 GCF_052113305.1 Terriglobus sp. YAF25 | reverse complement strand
GGGTCACCGATCTCGATGTGGACCGGACGAACGATGCCGCCATACGGCAGCCAGCCCACGATCGTCGCCTTGCCTACCCCGTCCGGCGTGAACTTGTCCGTCGAGGGATGGCCGGTCGCCAGTGCCGGAATCGAAGTAAACGTAGGCGTGTTATCGACATCCACGACGACGAAGTTCTTGCCCGGATGCACCAGGCGCGTAATATCCAGGTCGAAGGCGGTGTAGCCACCTTCATGTGTACCCGCTAGCTTGCCGTTTACCCAGACCTGGGCGACATCGTAAACCGCATCGAAGTGCAGCCGCGCGATCTTTCCCGCGGGTACCGCCGGCATCTCGAAGTCGCGGTGATACATGGCGTGGCCGATGTACTTCTCGTGTCCTTCGTCAACCAGCCAGGAGTGCGGCACGGTCACTGGCTTCCACTGTTCCTCCAGAGTGGTGCGGAAGCTCCAGCCGGCGCCATCCAGATCAATCTTTGTTGTGGCATGTACAAAGCGGCAGGAAAGGAACAGGGTCAAGGCAAGCAGGGCGATACGCTTCACGAAAAACCTCCAGGAAGGTGAGGTTAACCGTTTAATCTCTCAGGGGAACTGTTGTCAAGTATTTCGTTTACTTGCCCGGGTGCCCCACCCTCGCAACGCTAGGGTGGGTTCGAAAGTCACAAAACGTTATAAGGTTCCTGGTGTTCCTCACCCACCCTAGCGTTGCTAGGGTGGGGCACCCGGGTTGTAAGGAACGTTCCACCGCGTGACAGTGCGGCTCAGGCGGTGCTGCCGGGGATGAGTTCGTAGGGAAGAAAGACTCGCTGCGGTAGAACGCCGGCATTTTCGATCGTGTCGATCAGCAGGTCTGCAGCCAACTCTCCCATGCGGAAGGTCGGGATAGTGAACGTCGTCGGCCGCGGGCGGAGATGGTCGCTCGAACCCATGTTGCCGCGGTTCAGCACGGAGATGTCGCCGGGAATTGCGATACCGCGCATCTCAGCATAGTCATAGAAGTCCAGCAGCAGCTGGTCATCGGCGGTAAAGATGGCCGTGGGACGTTTGCGCTTCGTCGCAAACCAGCTATCCAGAATACGGATTCCCTCAGCCCGTTCGTAACCAGTACAGCCGATCCTATCCTGCGGCAGGTCCAGGCCATAGCCCGCAAGTCCCTTGCGCAGGCCTGCGACCAGCCGCTGATGCCCGGGCAATGTCGCCGATCCGCTGAAGAAGGCAATCTGCCGGTGTCCATGCTCCGCGAGATATTCGGCAGCGGCCTGGCCAATGGCGGCATCATCCACACCGACATAGTTGATGGGCGCCTTGCCGTAATAAGAGTTGATCATCGAGAACTTGACCTGGGCCCGCTGCAGCTCATCAATGGTCTTGTTCACATCCTGAGACGTACACGAACGGGTGTTGATGAAGATAATGCCGTCCGTAAAGCGGCTCTCCAGCATCTGATCGCGGGTCTCGCGCCCCGGCTTGCCGGTCGGCGAAAAGATCAGCAGGTTATAGCCCCGGCGCATGAGGGCGCTCTGAATACCAGAGAGCGCCTGCGCGATGAACTGGTTAAAAAAGATGGGGTCGCGCATGGGCACAACCAACCCAAGCAGCCTGGTCCGCTTTTCCGCAAGCGCCCGCGCCAGCTCATTGGGCTTATAGCCCATCTCGCGAGCGATCTGGATAATACGCTCGCGCAGCTGCGCACTTACGCGGGGTGAGCCGGTCTTATTAAGAGCGATGGAAACAGCAGCAATCGAGACACCTGCAGCCTTGGCAATATCTGCAAGCTTTGGGGCCGACGATCTCATTCAGAAATTGTATGGTCTGCTCTCTGTTTTGGGCCAGAAAGAGTTTGGACAGACCAGTTACGTATGAGTGCTTCCGGTACTGCCGTCCGTTCTATGAACGTTCGTCAGGACGCTGGGTTCTGGCATTTTGAACGGCTGGGCTGAAAAATATGCTCTGTTCTACGGGTTCGCCGGCTCTTCGGCTGGGCCAGACGCGTGCGAGATATGCGGAGACACGCGCCACAGAGAAGCTGACCCCATTGAGGTTCAACTCTCGAGAGGAGTCCGGAATTTCGTGAGGATAGGGTTGTGCGCCGAAGACGACCTTGGAACTCACCTGCTTCACCGTACATGCCGTGTCGCCGCAAGCAGTATCGGCAACAACACCGACAACTCCGGGAAGAGTGCCGGGCAGCAGAAGCTTCTCTTCCATCGCGTAGGGTGCTACCAGCACAGCGCCGGCAGCGGCAATGTGCGCAACGGCCTTCTCGAAAGGTTCCCGGTGACCTTCGTCGGCTGTCCCCATGCTCAGATTAATGATCTGGATAGAATTGGCCGCACACCATTCCAGAGCACGCACAAGCGATGGCAGCGTCGTCGAGAGACTTTTATCGAAGATTCGCACTGGCACAATCGTTGCCTCAGGGGCCAATGCGTGGATCAGCGCCGCCACGGCTGTTCCATACCCAAGGCGATCGAGCGTGTCCTCACCTTTGCCTTCAGCAGTCACACATACACCTGCTGCAAGACGACCAACATGAGGATGCAATGGGTTAATGCCACTATCCAGAACCGCGATCCGGAGACTGCTCATGCCAGCACCGCCTCATCGACGGGTGGAGCACGGGTTCAGTTTGACGACCTCGCATGCGTGCGGCGAGATTCCGCCGCTTCATATCAGGTCGTCAGGCGTTCCCTGCTCGACGATTCGCCCGCCTGCATCACAATAATCCTATCCTCTCGTTTGAGCAATGCCTTACAACGCGTAGAGACCTGTAAATCAAAGACAAAGCCGGACCGAAAGCGATTTCTCTCACGGTCCGGCTTTCCTTCTCGCAACAAAGGGACGTTTCAGTTCCGCTGCAATACAAATACTGCCGTAGAGTGGGGCTCGAGCTTTACATCGACCTTTGAGACTCCGAGCTCTTCGCTTCCCTGCCAGGCGTTCCGCAGATGGAACTTGCCTGCGGGTAGCTGCAGTGCGGTTAGATCTCGCTGGAATGAGGCAGGCGAGTCACCGACGTTGAAGACACCCACCGCATACTGTCCGCCGGGAAGGTCCGCGGTCCAGACGATCGTGTCGCCTTCATGCAGCACCTGTCTGCTTGCCGTCGCGGTCTGGTCGATGCGGAGAACCTCCTTGTTCGTCAGAAGACTCACCGTCGCGTCATCGAGCAGCGTGAGGTTCGCACCGACAATCAACGGGCTACGCGCAAAGGCCCAGAGGCTGAGATGTGTTCTCTGTTCTGCAGGTGTGAGACGCGTGTGACGCGGACCGGGGCCTACATCCGGCGATGGACGCAGCTCCCCCACCGGCAGCATATCGGCATCCGGCCAGTGACCGGGTCCGGCAAACTTGCTCCACTGCGCCGCCAGCGCGAACTGGTCTTTTACGGTGCGTGGAAACGATGCCTTTGTCTCCCATACATCCCAGATGTCATTCGAGATGCGCCACATCTGTGAGAGCGAGATCACCTCTTCGGCGTGCTCTATCGCTGTAGGTCCCGGCGAGAGGCTGAGCACGATGGGACGTCCGCTGCGTTGAATCGCCAGTTTGATCTGTTTGATCTCGCTCACCTTGTAGGGATGATCGGAGATGCAGTCGACCTTCAGGAAGTCGACTCCCCATGAGGCGTACTGCTTCAACAACGCGTCGTACCAGGCCTGGCCTGCAGGCGTATCTTTCACGCCCCAGTTGGTCGGATCCCATGGGCAGGCATCGGTCTGGTCGGCGGCGTCAGTCACCGAAAACTTTGAGCCCTCGATGGGGAGGTTCTGTTTCACGCTCTCGCGCGGAATGCCGCGCACGATGTGGATACCGAACTTCAGGCCCTGGCTGTGCACCCAGCGACCCACGGGCGTGAAGCCGACGTTCTTTCCGTTGACGAGTGAGGAGGGAAACCGTGCCGGCAACGGGATATAGCGGCCATTGGCGTCCAGCTCATACTGCAGCAGTTCAGGATGCGGGCGCGATTCCGGGTTCTTCAGGAACCAGCCCTCATCAATGACGGCGTAGTCGTATCCGGCAGGTTTGAGCTTGCTCACCATCGAGGAAACGTTTTCTCGAAACTGCTGTTCATTGACTCGCAGGCCGTAGGAGTCCCAACTATTCCAACCCATCGGCGGACGCGGTGCAAGCTTTGGCGCTGCTGCTGCCGCATGCTGAGCCTGCGACGACGGCGCCAGGGCGAGGCTGATGCCGAACACAACCATCGTGGTGAGTTTCAAATCAAATTCCTCCGAGAACGTTTACAACTTGTTTCCAACGGACTCAACCAGCTTAGAGCATTTTCCCCTGTTGCTGGGCATTCCGAAAGTGACGTGAAGCGGCGTTTTCATTGCGGAAAACGCCCATAGATGCAGAAGCCCTACTCTACACCTACAGGGAAAATGCTCTACGGTATAGCAAAGGCAATGTACGCCGCACCCTGTGGACCCGACTTGTCACGGGCACCGCTCGCCGCAATCACAACATACTGTTTGCCGTTCACCGAGTAGGTTGCCGGAGTCGCGACGCCGGCATACGGCAGCTCCGCGGACCAAAGCAGCTTACCTGTCCTGGCATCGAAGGCCCGGAACTTCCGGTCGTAGATCGTCGCCCCGATAAAGACAACGCCGCCTGCCGTAACCACCGGGCCGCCGTATCCTTCCGATCCTGTATTCGGCATTCCCTGCTTTACCAGCTCGGGATACTCGCCGAGCGGAACCCGCCAGAGATACTTCCCCGTGTTCAGATCGATAGCATTCAGCGTTCCCCACGGCGGCTGCACCGCTGGRTAGCCGTCCTTGTCCTGGAACTTCCGGTAGCCGGTGAACTGGTAGGGCGCCTCATCCACGCCCTTGCTCGCCAACTCTCGCCCGGCGCCAGGGGACTTCGTATCTTCCGTTCCGGTTAGATATCCAAGCAGTGCACGAAGCTTCCCTCCCGTCAGCCCTGGAAACGATGGCATACGTCCGGAGCCGCCATGAATCCGCTGCTCGATCTCGCGTACAGAGAGGCGGCTGCCAATGTCGACCAGCGATGGAAAGTCCGGCGGATCTCCCTTCCGTTCTTTGCCGTGGCAGAACGCACACTGACTTTGATAGACAGTTTCGCCCGGACTCGCATCGGCTTTGGCCTTCGTCAGGCCTCCGGTCCAGGGAATATCGTTGGCGTTCAGAATGAACACACCCGCCGGGGTTACCGCAGAACCGCCCCACTCCGCGCCGCCATCGAAGCCGGGAAAGACGATCGTCTGCTTATCCGTGCTCATGGGAACAAAAAGCCCACCACCCTTCATGGCACGGAACTCTTTCAACACCTGCTCATGCACTTCGGGTGTGCGCGTGCTGAGGATCGACTCCGTCAGTTCCTGCCGGGCATACGGCGCGGGCATTGTCGATACCGGCTGCGTCGGCGAGGTGGTCTCCCCTTCCATGTCAGAAGTTGGGAAACGGCGTTCTTCAATGGGAAAGACGGGCTTGCCGGTTAAGCGGTCGAGTACGAACAGAAAGCCTTGCTTCGTCGGCTGAGCGATGGCATCGATCTTCTTTCCCTCATGGACAACGGTCAGCAGTGTGGGCGGCGAAGGGAAATCACGGTCCCAGATATCGTGATGCACACCCTGGAAGTGCCACAGCAGTTTGCCTGTCGCCGCATCCAGCGCGAGCAGCGTATTCGCATACAGGTTCTTACCGGCGCGGTCGGCTCCGTAAAAGTCTGACGCTGCCGAGCCGGTAGGCACATAGACGATGCCACGCTTCTCATCGAGAGCCATGCCGCTCCAGTTATTCGCGGCTCCGGCTTTCTGCCATGCTCCCGCAGGCCAGGTCTCGTAGCCGGGCTCGCCGGGATGAGGAATGGTGTGGAAGCTCCACTGCAGCTTTCCCGTCTTCACATCATAGGCACGGATATCGCCGCGCGCTGCCGGCTTTGTCTCCGCGGTACGGAAGCCGACGATCAACAGATTTCGGAAGATCACACCTGGAGTCGTCGCCACGACCGGTAGTCCCTGGAAGTCTTCCGCTCCAAGGTCCTTCCGCAGATCGATTCGCCCTTGCTCTCCGAAGGATGGAATGGGCTTCCCATTCTCCGGATTGAGGGCATACACATAATTCATGATGAAGGCGTAGAGGCGCTTCTCCCGGCCATCGCTCCACCAGGAGAACCCTCGGCTCGGCTGCGCCGCCGTAATGCCAGAGTCGAAGCTCCATTGCTTCTCTCCCGTGGCAGCATTCAAAGCCACCACCTGAAGCGCGGGGGTGTAGGCATATAACGTGCCATCCACCACCAAGGGATTCGTCTGTAGCCCACCGCTGATACCGGCATCGAAGCGCCACACCTGCTTCAACTGCGAGACATTCTCCGGCGTGATCTGTGTCAGGGGAGAGTAGTGCGCATTGTCTTTCCCACCGTTATAGGCGAGCCAGCCAACCTGTTTTTGCGTCGTCCCGGCTGCGGAAACCGTATGGAGGCCGGAGGTCCTGAATAAGAGGAAACTTGCGCCTGCCACAGCGAACAGGACTCCCAGCCGGCTGGTTCGTTGCACGATACTCCACCTCCCGATGGTCAATAGATCGACACAGAGATTGTCTACTGCGTGCAGTCTATTTGGGAATGGAGGTATGCTGCGTGGCCATCTGCAGGGACAAGACCTATCGATAAGTCCGCCTTTTACTGAAGAACTATAGAGCGGGCCTTCAGCCCTTGAACCTCTAATGGACCTGATACCTGGGGCGTTGCCCCAGGCTGGTATAGAACGCGCCTTCAGCGCTTTTTTAAACCGGGTGCCCCATCCTCGCACCGCTAGGATGGGTGAGGAATACCCTAAATTTCTAACAAACCACAGAACGAATCTTTCGATCTGCCCTAAGTGGACGTGGACGTGACTATGCCCGCTCCGCTTATGCTTATCCTGCTGTCTTGATCCCCATCTGACATTCTCGTGGAGCTTTTGAATGAATCGCAACGCCCTACTCTCCTTTGCGCTGCTCTCGATCGGCAGTCTCTCCGCGGCTGCGGAGGTTCGCCTTCCCAACGTGCTCTCTGACCATGCGGTGCTGCAACGCAGCCGGCCAATCCATATTTGGGGAACCGGCGCCGCACAGGAGTCCGTCACCGTCACGTTCCATGGACAGACGGCAACAGCGACAGCAAACGCCGACGGGAACTGGGAGCTGTGGCTGCGTCCTGAAGAAGCAGGCGGACCTTATGAGTTGACCGTCACGGGATCACAGAGCAGCGCTCCGTTGAAGAGAAGCGACCTGCTGATCGGCGATGTATGGTTTGCCTCCGGTCAGTCAAATATGGAGTTCCCCCTCAAGGGCTTCACCGGCGCTCCGTTGCTGAATGGCGATAAGGAGATCGCCGCCGCCACGCAGCCGAAGATCCGCCTTCTGCGTGAGAGACATCGCACCTCAGCGACGATCCTGAACGAGGCGGAGGATACCTGGACGCTATGCACACCGGAGACAGCGAAGGATTTCTCTGCTGTTGGCTACCTCTTCAGCCGCGAGCTCACGCAGGAAGAACACGTCCCCATCGGCGTGATCGATTCCACCTGGGGCGGTACACCGGCGCATGCCTGGACGAGCGCAGAAGGCATCGGTTATGCCAACCTGCCCTCGGTTGCCGCCGATGCAGGCAAAATCGCAATCGATCAGGGGCGGATTGACTCTCTCAAAGCAAGATATGCAGCAGAGGATGAGGCCTTGAAGGCTGCCGGCAAAGAAGTTCCAACCCGTCCTCGCATCGCCAACGACCATTTGGGAAGCTGGGCTCCCGCAAGCCTGTACAACGGCATGGTCGCACCCTTTACGAAGCTCACCATCAAGGGAGTGATCTGGTACCAGGGAGAGACAGATACAGCACCCGAGCGCGCTCCTTACTACGCCAGGGTCTTTCCCGCTATGATTCAGGACTGGCGCCGCCAGTGGGGCCAGGGAACTTTCTTTTTCCTCTRTGTGCAGATCTCGAACTTCGGCCATGTTAACGAGGGTTGGGGACAGGTACGTGAGGCACAACGGCGAACACTAGAGCTGGGGCAGACAGGCATGGCCGTCACGCTCGATGTAGGGAACCACGACAATGTCCATCCCTCCGACAAACAAACTGTCGCCCATCGTCTCGCCCTGATCGCACGAGAGAGCGTTTATGGGGAGAAGCTGCAGGGCGAATCGCCTACGTTCACACAGGCGACGCAGGAAGACGGTGCGATGCGGGTATGGCTTGCCCATGCAACCGGCCTTCGCAGTGAGATGAATCCGCTGACCGAATTCGAGGTTGCGGGAGAGGACCACAAGTTCTCTCCCGCGGAGGCGACGATCGATGGTGAAACCATCGTGGTGAAAGCAGCAGCAGTGGCCACGCCTCGCTATGTTCGGTATGCCTGGAATGGCGGCGTTGATTGCTACGTCTATAACGGGAAGGGATTGCCGCTGGGAACGTTTACGTCAGAGCGATAGGGTGTGTGCCTTCGCCCATTCCTAGGTAGGATTGGGTGGGAGCAGCGGGCTTTATAGCCCTGGGCATTTGTTCTGTAGAACAAGAGGCCCAGGGCTAAAGC
>NZ_JBFRCY010000098.1:0-8546 GCF_052113305.1 Terriglobus sp. YAF25 | reverse complement strand
CCCAGGAACCTTCGACGCGACCATGGAGAATCAGCGGGCCAAAAGGCGTAACGAGGATCGGCCGAAACGGCTGGTGGAAGACACTCCGAAGCTGCTGACGCTGGCCACTCCGGTGAAGGACGAAGTAGACAAGTCCAGCAAAGACACCATGTCGATCACTGTCATCAAGAAGGCTGAGGAGATCGAGAAGCTGGCTAAGTCAGTCAAGGAGCGGATGAAGGGGTAACAGCGCTCCCTAGGAGATCGCGAGCAGGCAAGCGCAGAGATACATGATCGTAAACAGGAGGCTGCGGCACATCATCTAGTCCTTCGAGAAACGGCGGATCGACCCTTAGGGTGTGTGATCGGCAATCGTAGGATTTGCAATAGGGACAAAGGGTTACAATCGAGAAGCAGAATACGATGCCTCGCAATGCCGCAGCAGCTACGACCCCGAAGCAGGCCGCCGATCACGGTGGCCTGAGCGCCGAGCAACTCGTCGAGTTCTACCGGTATATGTATCTGTCGCGGCGCATTGACGACCGCGAAATTCTGTTGAAACGACAACAGAAAATCTTCTTCCAGATCTCCTGCGCCGGCCACGAGGCCCTGCAGGTGGCTGCCGGTTTTGCCCTGAAGCCCAGCTATGACTGGTTTGTGCCCTACTACCGCGACCGTGCCATCAGCCTGGTCCTGGGACAGACCGCGGAGGATCAGCTCCTGCAGGCGGTCGGCGCCGCAACTGATCCCCAAAGTGGCGGCCGGCAGATGCCCTCCCACTGGACCAGCAAAAAGCTCCATATCGTCAGCCCATCGTCCGCAACCGCGACCCAGTGCCTGCACGCGGTCGGCATAGCAGAGGYGGGGCGATACTTCAGCAATCATCCGAAAGCGGCAGCAAAAGTTGACGGAGACTACCGTCAGTTCAAGGATGTCGTTTTTTATAACGACGAGGTTGCTTATACCTCGATCGGCGAGGGTTCCACCTCGCAGGGCGAGTTCTGGGAGGCGCTGAATACAGCGTCGAATAGCAAGCTTCCGGTGTTGTTTCTGGTGGAAGACAACGGCTACGCCATCTCCACACCGGTCGAATGCAACACGCCGGGCGGRAACATCTCGCATCTGGTGGCGAACTTCCCGAACTTCTTCTTTGCCGAGATCGACGGCACCGACGCGATTGCCAGCTATCGTGCTCTGGTTGAGGCTGTGGCCTGGTGCCGCAGCGGCAAAGGACCGGCGCTGGTGCATGGCCATGTGATTCGGCCATATTCTCACTCACTCTCGGACGACGAACGTCTCTACCGTACCGCGGCGGAGCTCGAGGCCGACGCCCTTCGCGATCCCATCTCGAAGATGCAGGCATTCCTGATCCAGGAGGGGATTCTGGACCAGGAGGGGGTTGCGTCGCTGGAGAAGGCCGTCGACCAAGAGGTGCAGCGTGCGGCGGACGCCGCTCTCGCTGCTCCGCTGCCGCCGGAAGATTCGATCCTGGTCCACCAGTACTCCGAAGACCTGGATCCCAAATCTTCGGCCTTCGCCACGGAGCCGAAGCAGACCGACGCCGCCGAGCGGACGATGGCTGACCTGATCAATCTCTGTCTGCACGACGAGATGCGGCATGACGAACGCATTGTCGTCTTCGGCGAGGATGTAGCGGATGTCAGTCGTGAGGACGGGCTGCGGAGCGGGGAACTCAAGGGGAAGGGCGGGGTCTTCAAGCTAACCTACGGCCTGCAGAAGGCGTTTGGTGGAGACCGTTGCTTCAACTCTCCGCTCGCCGAGGCCAATATTGTCGGCCGAGGGATTGGAATGGCGCTCCGGGGCCTGAAGCCCGTGGTTGAGATCCAGTTCTTCGACTACATCTGGCCGGCGGTTCACCAGATGCGCAACGAGTTGAGCGTAATGCGCTGGCGCTCGAACGGCGCCTACTCGGCACCGATGGTCATCCGCTGCCCGATCGGGGGATATCTGACCGGTGGTTCGATCTATCACTCCCAGTCGGGTGAGAGCATCTTTACCCATACTCCCGGGATTCGCGTGGTGATGCCGTCCAACGCCCTCGACGCCAACGGTCTGTTGCGCACTTCCATCCGCTGCGATGACCCTGTGCTGTTTTTGGAGCATAAGCGGCTCTATCGTGAGGCCTATGGCCGCGCTTCCAATCCAGGGCCGGACTACATGATTCCGTTCGGCAAGGCAAAGATCGTCAGGTCAGGCAAGCATCTTACCGTCGTCACCTACGGCGCCGTTGTGCCGCGTTCGCTGCAGGCAGCACAGAAACTGGAGCGCGAGAAGGGAATCAGCATTGAGGTGATCGACTTGCGCTCCCTGTCGCCCTACGACTGGGAGGCCATCGCCGAATCGGTTCGGAAGACCAACCGTGTTCTGATCGCGCACGAGGACATGATCAGTTGGGGCTACGGCGCCGAGATCGCAGCCCGTATTGCGGACGAGCTCTTCCACGACCTGGATGCGCCTGTCCGCCGTGTGGCCGGAATGGATACCTTTGTCGCCTATCAGCCAGTACTGGAAGACCTCATCCTGCCCCAGCCGGAGAAGATTTACGCCGCGATGAAGGATCTGGTCGAGTTTTAGGCGAGCCTTAGTTATTTCGGTAAAAAGTCATTCAAACGGCAACTTGTGGGGTAGATTGGGTTTCTTCCCCCACAGGTGCTGCCATGTTTCGCTCCGACTCTGCCTTCCGTACACTGTGTTCCGCCGCACTATGTGGCGTGCTGCTCTGCCAGCCATTGCTGGCGGAGAGATCAGTTTCCAATAAAGCGAAAACTGCGGGCACTATCGCCGCGCAGGACCGCGCCCGTTACGCCTTGAGCCGGTTTACCTTCGGCCCTCGTCCAGGCGAGATAGAAGCGGTGGAGAAGACCGGTCTGGAGCGGTGGTTTGACCAGCAACTCCATCCTGAAAAACTGGATGACACAGCGATGCTGATGCGGCTGGACCAATATCCAGCCATGAAGCTCTCTACGGCGGAATTGATGCGGCGCTTTCCGAGTCCGCAGATGATTCGTGTGATGGATCGGACCGGCGCATCTCTTCCCAGCGATCCCATCGAGCGGGCGATCTACCGCAGCCAGATCGAGCAGTACAAACTGCGGACGGCAGCGCAGGAGAAGGGACAGAGTCCCGATGCGATGCAGCCACAGAACGAGATGGCTGCCGGCGAAGACAATCCCGGCAAACGGGAAGCACGGATGCAGGCTGCCGGCATCGCTCCAGGGCAGCCGCAGCGCCTGGTGAAGGAGCTTGTAGAGCTTCCGCCGCAGGAGCGCTTCCAGAAGATTCTCGCGATGAACACGAGTGACCTGATGGCGCTCCGCATCGCCGGCCCGCAGCGTCTTTCTTCACTGATGGAGGGGATGACGCCAGAGCAGAAAGAGACATTGGCGGCGCTTGGTGGAACGCCGCGGCTTGTCGGGGCAGAGCTGATGGAGCAACGGCTCATCCGTGAGATCTACTCGACGCACCAGGTCGAAGAGGTCATGACGAACTTCTGGATGAATCACTTCAATGTGTACGTCCGCAAAAACGCGCAGGAGCCGTACTACCTTCCGAGCTATGAGCGCGATGTGATTCGTCCGCGCGCATTGGGGAACTTCGAGGACTTGCTGGTAGCCGTCGCCAGAAGTCCTGCAATGCTCGTCTATCTCGACAACTTCCAGAGCACCGGCCCCAACTCTGCCGCGGCTAGCCAGGGAGGCTTTCTGCGGACAGCGGCACAGCAGAATGCTCCGCGCGGCCTGAATGAAAACTACGCCCGTGAGCTGATGGAGCTGCACACGCTGGGAGTGAACGGCGGATATACGCAGAAGGACGTCACCGAGGTAGCAAAGGTCTTTACTGGGTGGACGCTCGATCCGGGTTTCCGTCCGAAACAGCTTCGGGGCGGTGTCTTCGGCCGTGAACGCAGGCAGCAGGCGGCGCAACAGATCGGTATGGGCATCGCATCCGCGAACAGTTTTGCTTTTCTTGACCGCCGCCACGAGCCCGGCTCGAAGACCGTGCTGGGCGTCACCATCAAGGAGAACGGCGAGAAAGAGGGGCTTGAGGTATTACACATGCTTGCCACCAGCCCGGCAACCGCTCACTTCATCAGTCAGAAGCTCGCGGAGCGCTTTGTCAGCGACCATCCGGATCCAGGATTGATCGAGAAGATGGCAGCCAGCTTCACTCGCTCCCATGGAGAGATCAAGGCTGTCCTGAAGACCATGTTCGATGCACCTGAATTCTGGGCGAAATCGAATGAAGGCGCCAAGTTTAAAACTCCAGAGGAGTTCCTGGTGAGCGCCGTTCGTGCAACCGGCGCCGAGGTTAGTAATCCGCTGCCTCTGGTTCAGGCCATGAACACACTCGGTATGCCGCTCTACGGAGCGCAGCCGCCAACGGGCTACAAGTGGGACCAGGAGACATGGCTGAACACCGGAGCCCTGGTCAATCGTATGAACTTTGGCATCCGGCTCGGGCACAGCCTGCCGGGAGTGGCTGTCGGCGATCCATCGGGAGAGCAGCAATCAGAAGAGGCAAAGGAACAGGCGTTGGAGAAGACCCTCTTGGGGAGGGCAGCCGGCGAGGGGACGCGTAAAACAGTCCTTGCGCAGTTCCGCAATCCTGAGCTGCAGGCCCAGGCTGAAAAGAGTCTTTCCGCTACCGAGGAAGAGACGCAGAGTAACGGAACGGCCTCGGCAAGTGTGCCTTCGCGGCGTTCCCGTGCCGGAGCCACCGTCTCCGCTCTGGATGATCAGACGGCGAATATGATCGGCCTTTTGATTGGATCGCCAGAATTCCAGAGGCGATAGGGGAGAGTCTTCTGGAACGTTTCCCCTGTTTCTGGGTATCACGGAAGAGGCGTGCCGCGGCGTTTCTATTGAGGAAAACGCCCATAGCATGCGGAAGCTCTGGATTACACCAACAGGGAAAATGTTCTGCCCGGCGAGAGAAATGCTCCGGATACGGGTCAAAACTAACGTAGAGAGGTTCTGGCGATGCGGATAACAAGGCGTGGATTCATGAAGGGTGGCGCACTGGCGCTCGTCGGTACGTCGACGATTCCAAGTTTTTTGACGCGTTCGGTGATGGCAGAGGTTACAACAGCCGCGGCCAACAAGAAGAAGCTCGTCGTCCTCTTCCAGCGCGGTGCAGCAGATGGTTTGAACATCGTTGTGCCGTATCACGAGAAGAACTACTACACCATGCGTCCGTCGCTTGCCATCAAACCGGAACAGGTTCTGGATCTGGATGGTTTCTTCGGCCTGCATCCATCAATGGCGTCCTTCAAGCCGCTTTATGAGCAGGGACATCTCGCGATCGTGCATGCTACGGGGTCACCCGATATAACACGGTCTCACTTTGATGCTCAGGACTTCATGGAGAGCGGTACGCCTGGCCTGAAGGCCACGGCCGATGGTTGGCTGAACCGGGCATTGCAGGAAGAGAAGCTGCGTGAGGAATCTCCTTTCCGTGCGGTTGCCTTAGGCGGTCAGGTCCCGCGCACGCTGCAGGGCAAACTGCCAGCAATCGCCATCAGCAATCTGCAGGATTTCTCCGTCGGTGGACGCGGTCCCGATCCATCTCCGATGTCGAATGCGTTTCAACAGATGTACGCCGATAGTGTCGACGCTGTGCTGCATGGCACGGGGCAGGAGACCTTCGAAGCTGTTCGCATGCTGAAGTCCGCAGATCCCGCGCACTACACGCCTGCGAATGGAGCAGCATACCCAAATACACCCTTCGGTAACAGCATGAAGCAGATTGCGCAGTTACTGAAGGCAAACCTCGGCGTGGAAGCAGCGTTTGCGGACATCGGTGATTGGGACACGCATCAGAATCAGGGGAACGTGAACGGACGCCTTGCGAATCGTCTCAAAGAGTTTTCCGATTCGATTGCCGCTTTCTGGAAGGACATGGGTGACGATACAGAAGACATCACGTTGGTCACGATGTCTGAGTTCGGACGCACGGCGCGTCAGAATGGCACCGGCGGTACGGATCATGGTCACGGCAATGTAATGTTCGTTCTCGGCGGAAATGTAAAAGGCGGTAAGGTCTATGGCAGATGGCCCGGCCTTGAGAACGAACAGTTGAATGAAGGCCGCGACCTGGCGGTGACAACGGACTTCCGTCGGGTTCTGGGTGAGGCAGCGTACAAAACGCTGGGAGCGAAAGATCTGAAGCTCGTTTTCCCAAATACGAACGTGCTTCCGCAAGAGTTCTTAAACTTTTTGTGAGTCTTAGTCGTTAACTGGGATATCACATGTGTGTGAGACAACTTTTTCGGATCACAAGCGTCTGATGAAGTGTTGTCAATCAACAACGTCTGGGTTACCGACTACGACCTGGGCTTCCATAATCCGCACCATCACTCCCTCCCATTTGGGGCTCCCAGCGTATCGGGAGCCCTCACTTCTTAAGGGCACAGTGACCTTTCATAAGCAGAGCGCGCATCTACTCACGGAGAGTCTGAGTCTGATTAGTCGAGACCGAAGTCTGATCAGTCCAGACCGATGCGATGATCCGCTGCCATGACGCCCGGGCCATAGGTAGCGAGCATCAGCGCAATCACAAGGCAGGAGAGCGCGTACTGTGAGCCTGCAAAGCCTTTGTGAATCGTCACCAGACCGATCGCGAAGCCCATGTTGACTGCAGCGAGAAGCGCCCAGAAGCGAGTGAGCAGGCCCAGGATCAGGCACAGCCCGCCGACGAACTCCGTGATGGCTGAGATGTAGCCAAGCCAGTACGGCATGCCGAGCGAATGCACAAAGGCTGCGTGATGGTTCATAGCAGAAAGCGCAGGTGCTCCATGCGATGGAATCACCTTGCCCCATCCCCAATACATCAAGCCGATGCCCAGCGTAAGACGAAGCAGAAGAGCGGCGGTCGGTTGCAAGCCATCAAGCCATTTACCCATAGGCCTAGTTAACCTCTCTTTGCGTCTGCCTGTCAGTGTGAAAACAGCGGAAGGGAACCCGGTTCGTTAGCATGTTGGTGGAGAGGTTGTTCATGTCGCAGTGGGTCCGCTTGTGTTCGATCAAGGAAGCGCCGGGGGAAGGCAAAGCAATGCAGGTGACAACAGCCGACGGTATTGACGTCTGCCTGGCAAGGCTGGACGGCGAACTGCATGCGCTGGATAACTGGTGTCCTCACCGGCGGGGCCCTCTGGGGGAAGGCTGGGTGGAAGGGGGAGCGATCGTTTGTCCGTGGCATGCCTGGGCTTTCGACCCGAAGACCGGCGTAGCGCACTCGCCCGAACGGGCGAGCGTGGAAGTTTTCGCGCTAAAAACGGAAGGCGACGATCTGCTTGTTGATCTCGCGTAAATGCAACTGAGATGGGACGTCGTTTCACCAGGAATGGCGATTTTCTGCCGGAAAATATAGGGTCCGGAGCATCTTCTGGCCCTGCGCTTTTTAGGCGCGGCAAAAGCTGATAAAATCGATTGAATCCACTCCTTGGAGAGGCGATGCAAGCCATCCTGGCGCTCGAAGACGGGCGCATTTTTCGCGGCAAGGGCTTCGGTGCGAAAGCCGAATGCTACGGAGAGGTCGTTTTCAATACATCGCTGACCGGATATCAGGAGATCTTTACCGATCCCTCGTATGCCGGGCAGATCGTTGTCTTGACGAACCCGCAAATCGGGAACTACGGCACCACGCCCAGCGACGCAGAAGCGTCGCGACCCTACATTGAGGGGCTGGTTGTTCGTGAGTTTTCTCCTATTAGTTCCAACTGGCGCTCTACTCAGGTAACCGATGAGTACCTCGAGCGCTATAACGTACCTGTCATCTCCGATATCGACACGCGCGCCGTGGTTCGCCATCTGCGCACCAACGGTGTCATGCGCGGCGTTGTCTCCACGCTGGAAACGGATCCGGACAAGCTCATTGCCAAGGCGCGTGCCATCAAGAAGATGGATGGTACGGATCTGGCCTCAGTAGTCACGACCAAGTCTGTCTACGAGTTTAATGCCGACGATCCACGTAACCAGGCCGGCGATCCGTTGCTGCCGCAGGCGCGCGATGGCAAAGGCGAGCCTCTGCACGTGGTGGCGTACGACTTCGGCATCAAGCAGAACATCCTGCGCATGCTCACGCGCGAGGGCTGCCGTGTGACGGTCGTGCCGGCAACCACGTCTGCGGAAGAGGTGCTGGCGATGAATCCCGACGGTGTCTTTTTCTCAAATGGCCCCGGAGATCCGGAACCGCTGCACTATGCCATCGAGAATGCGCAGAAGCTCAAAGGGAAGACGCCGATGTTCGGTATCTGCCTTGGGCACCAGATCTTCGGTCTGGCTCTGGGCGGCAAGACCTACAAGCTGAAGTTCGGTCATCATGGCGGCAATCATCCGATCATGAACAAAGAGACCAGCAAGGTCGAGATCACGGCGCAGAATCACAACTTCAACGTCGACCCGGCAAGTCTGCCCGCCGACGTTGCCGTAACTCACGTGAATCTGAACGACGATACGCTTGCCGGTCTGAAGCACAAGACCGATCCGATGTTCAGCGTGCAATATCACCCGGAGGCAAGTCCCGGGCCGCACGACTCGCACTATCTC
>NZ_JBFRCY010000097.1:0-12602 GCF_052113305.1 Terriglobus sp. YAF25 | reverse complement strand
GTGTAATGGTCTATGACTGGATCATCGCCGCCGCCATTTCCTGGATTGTCCTTCTGGCCATCGAGTTCGGCATACGGCGGAACCGCAATGCCTGGCTCCGGCCGACCCTCTGCTTCGCCGTCGTGGTAGTACTCGGCCTTTTGTCACATCTCGGACTTAAGTCCACCGAAGTAGGTCTCAACCACTTCTAAACTCTGCCCTCTAAAAGACATAGCGAGAAATATCGCCGCCCCGGCTGTCAACCCAGCCGGGTTTTTTTCGTCATACACCGAAGTAATGTGCCTATTTTCCGCAGGAATGGAACGAGATTTGCATTGATTTCCTCGGGTTAGTGCTGTGAAGTTGTTATGTAAGGGGTCCGAACAATTCACGGGCTAAAGCAGGACGGAACGATGAGCCTGCATATCTGGGACCCCGAAGGGCGAGGTTTTATCTGGCATGACTCTGCAGGATGTTGCCGCTGAAGCGTTGAGAAATAGTCGTGTTGCCTACTTTTCCATGGAGATCGCATTGGAAGTAGGGTTGCCCACTTACTCGGGCGGTTTGGGTGTTCTGGCGGGAGATACGTTACGCTCCGCCGCGGACATGGGAGTTCCAATGGTCGCTGTGACCCTGGCTCACCGCAAGGGTTACTTCCGTCAGATGCTCGACAGCGACGGACGGCAGACCGAGGCTCCAATGCCGTGGTCGCCTGAAGGCCGTTTGCCCTCGGCCGAGGCGGTCGCTGCCATTACTGTTCAGAACCGTGAGCTCCTGGTTCGCGCGTGGCGCTACGATGTCGTTGGCGTAACCGGGCATGTGATTCCGGTGCTGCTGCTCGATACCGACGTCGAACCGAATGACTCGTGGGATCGCACCTTTACCGACACCCTTTACGGTGGCGACAACTACTATCGTCTCTGCCAGGAAGCCGTACTCGGACTCGGCGGCATCGCTATGCTGCACGCTCTCGGCGTTCAGCCAGAGGTCTTCCATATGAACGAGGGCCACGCGGCCCTGTTGACCACTGCTCTGCTGGAAAACCGGCTGAACGGACGTCCGTTGAGCACGGCTACCGATGAAGAGGTTGAGGCAGTCAAGCAACAATGCGTCTTTACGACGCACACGCCCGTACCCGCGGGTCACGACCGCTTTGGCTACGACCAGATGCTCGCCATCCTTGGACAGGAGCGCGCCGGCCTCTATAGCCGTTTCGGTGGCATCCACGATGGGTTGCTGAACATGACATACGTGGCCCTTCGCTTCTCTCGCTACGTAAACGGTGTCGCAATGCAGCACGGCAAGGTTTCGCAGCAGATGTTTCCGGATACGCCGATCCACTACATCACCAACGGCGTACATGCGGGCACCTGGGTCTCGCCGGCCATGGCTGACCTCTTCGACCGGAAGCTGGATGGATGGCGCGCCGACAACTACGCTCTGCGCGGCATCTACGGAGTCGAGCCGCAGGAGATCGCAGCCGCGCACGCCGTAAACAAGCAGCGTCTGATCGAGACCGTAAAGGAACGCACTGGCGTCATCCTGCGTGAAGATGTCCTGACCCTGGGCTTTGCCCGCCGCGCTGCCACCTACAAGCGCGCGACCCTTCTCTTCGAAGACACGCAGCGTCTTCTCCATATCGCTGAGGCGATCGGCGGCCTGCAGGTTGTCTACGCCGGCAAAGCACACCCCGCTGATGGACCCGGCAAGGCATTGATTCATGAGGTCATCAGCGCAGCCCACGGCCTGAAGCGGAGCCCCATCCACGTCGTCTATCTCGAAAACTACGACATGAATCTGGGCGCGTTGCTTACCGCCGGCGTGGACATCTGGCTGAACACACCGCGGCGTCCCTACGAGGCCAGCGGCACCAGCGGCATGAAGGCCACGCTCAACGGCGTACCCAACCTCAGCATCCTGGACGGATGGTGGATCGAGGGCTGCGCCGAGGGCTCGACCGGATGGGCTATCGAAGACGGCGTAAATGATGAAGAAGAAGCAGTCTCGCTCTACGAAAAACTGGAGAAGGCTGTAGGCCCAGCCTTCCTCGACAAGCAGAAGTGGGCAAAGATCATGCAGCACGCCATCGGCATCAACGGGGCCTTCTTCAATACGCAACGTATGGTCGACCAGTACATCTGCCGGTCTTACCGCCTGGATCGCGCGACTCTGCAACCAGCCAGTCTTGTTGCACCGATCGCCGAAAGCACGCTGGTAAGTGAGACCTCGATATAACCCTGGACACCAAAAAAGACACGAAAAAGAGCCTGCAGCGGGATGCGAAACCGCTGCAGGCTGCGAGTGTTTCGAGGGTCCTCAGTTACTCCTGAGGAGCTTGGTCAGGTAGTCCAACGCTTTTGGATCCTTCGACTGGCCGAGCCAGAAGATCGCCTGCTTGCGTACATCAGGATCCTTGTTGGTTTCTGCTACCTGGATCAGTTGAGCGGCTGCTTCGCCTTCCGGCAGCCGCGAGATCGCGAAGACCGCAGACCGGCGAATGCCTCGGTCCGGGTCATTCTGAACAATTTGACGAAGTTCCCCCGCAGCTCGTTTGCCGGCTTTCTGAGCCATCCAGAACTGGGCCTCTTTGCGGACGTGAGGCGAAGCATCGTTCTTTGCCATCCAGATCAGTTCATCGATGGCTGAGGGATTTTCTTTACCAAGGGTTAAGTCGAAGGCGAGCTTGCCGCGCAGATGTTCATCCTGCTCGGTGCGTGTAAGCTGCAGCAATCCCTTGACGCCATCCTGCCCGCGATGCGCACCCAGCCAGAAGGCAGCCTTCTCACGGACAAACGAATCGCCATTGGTTGTCATGGAAATTAGAGTGCTGGTCGCCGCAGACGATTCATGCTGCGCGATCACCATCACCGAGGCATCGCGCACCCTGCGTTCCTGCGAGGCATTGTTGGCCAGCGATGCGAACTCGCGAATGCTCTCATCCTGAGAGACACCCTCAAGCCACACAAACTTCACCCCGCCGGTATCCAGCTTGCGGTTCGGAGTCGCCACGCGGACCTTTGTGACCGCGCCCTTCTCCATGCGCAACAGAACATTTACATGGTCGAAGTCCTGCCGGTCGCTATCCCGTGCTTCTCCGTCATGGGAGCCCTCCAGATAAAGGGTCTCTCCATCGTTGTCCGAGAAGTGTCCGAGTACTGGGATGGAATAACCCACCCACGCAGTGCTGTCTTTCGCCGCGGCGCTCAGCTCCGCGGACAGACCATGAGCGACGTGCGCGTCGACCTGCACGCCGGTAACAGCCGGTTGCTGGGCCGCAAGCGGTGCAACCAGCCCAAGTGAAACGACGAGGATGCGGAAGGCGATTCTCATGGCCTTTGTCTCCTGATACGAGAGTTTTCGTAAAAAGTTCTTAGGGTATGGGAAAAATCCGGAAAATCGATCCAATTCACTGGATGACGGAGGGATAACTGCCTGTATCGTCCATTTCCGGACAGACGACACAGGCAGGTTGGTTATTGGCGCAACAGCTCGAGCATGTAGTCCTGGGCGACCTTGTCGTTCATCAGTGCAAGCTGCGAGACGATCTGCCGCTTCAGCTCAAGATCCTTCTCACCTCGGGCAATTTCAACCAGCTTCTGAGCATCTCCGGAGATGAACATCGCAGATACGGCAGCCCGCTTCGTCTTCGGATCAGTGGATTGTCGATAGGCATCTGCCAGCGTATCGTTCGCCTTCTTCCCCTGGGTGATAGCCAGCATCTGCATCGCCTGCCGCTGTAGATCGGGGTCCTGCTTGCCAAGCGCGATCTCCCGCAACAGGTTCTGGCACTCGGGCGACTTGTTCTGGCCAAGGACGAAGAGCGCCTGCCTCTTCACCGCCTCCGGCTGATTGCCCCGAAGCAGGTCGCGGATCACCGGGACAGCTCGACTGGCATCCTGGTTCGCCAGCGCGCCCAGCGCAAGGATCTTCAGATCGGCATCGGGATCTCCCGTACTTCTGCGATCGCGCCTGTAGGTATACGAGCCCTCCCCTGCCGGAACCGGCGGCATGGGAGGAACCGGCGGGACGGGGCCGATCGCAAAGGTGTTCTCGTCGTCACCGCTGGACGATGACGATGAAGAGGAGGAGCTGGACGTGGAGGAGCTCGTCCTGCCGTTCTTGCCCACAACCACACGCACATGTCCGGTGCTAATACCCAGGGCGGCGCAATCCTTATTCCACGTGGACTTCGGATACTCGCCCCGCAGTGCACTGCAGGTCGCTGCCGAGTCATCGCGCCGGCCCAGCTTGTTGAGGGCATAGGCCTTCCAGTAAAACGCCGCGTCGGCCTTCGATCCCTTAGCGGCAATGACTTTGTCGAAAGAAACGATCGAGTCCTGCCAGCGCTGCTCGTTCATTGCCTTGGTTCCGGCAGTGTAGTCGTCTTCCCCGGTAGGGGCGCCGGGCTCAGTGATAAAGATTGCGGGCTGTAGGGGACCAGCAGCAAGCGCAACGTGCGCGCAACCAGCGGATGCCAGACCTGCAAGTAAAATCCAGTGCTTCATAAGTGCATCTCCTTTGTGACCAAAAAACTCATTTACTACTGCTTGCCGCTTACCTCGAAGAGCCGTGCTCATCGTTCTGGCGCAGCACACGCAGGTCCAGCAAAAGCCCGTCGGTATTCATCTCCAGCCGCAACTGCCACGTACTCCTCGGTGTCTCCGGCGCATGATCCAGACCGATGAGGACGCGTCCGAGGTTGTCGAGCACTACCGCCTCTGCGAGATCACCGCGGTCGCGCGCTGTCTGCGTATAGACCGCGTTCTTCAGCAGCAGATCGTGTGCCTGGGCGCGTGTCGCCTCATCGAGTGGGCCCTCTTCATGGTTCACCGTGGTGAGCAGACGTTCGGCGGAGTCGAGATGCGCGGAGATCTGCGGATCGTCAGACGGAACATCGGTCAGCGGTCCATGGCCGTTGATAGGGTGCGCCTGTTGATGCCGGCCCACAAGACTCTTCAACGCATCGGTCACCGAGGCACGCTGCGTCGCGGTCTCTTCTCCTCCGCCGGTGTTCGGCATATGGTGCATGCGCAGACCAACCACAATCATGACGACTGCCGCTGCGGCAAAAGCTCCGGCAGCCGGCCACATCCAGAGGGAGAACCACCGCTTCTTCTTCGGCGCTGCCTCCAGCACGGCCAGATTGCCGCGTAACCGCTGCCAGCTCAGGTCCATATCCACCGGCGTCCGCATTGGCACCGGCTCGGCCGAGAAAACACGCAAGGTCTGTGCAACGGACTCGGCCAGCGTGGCACACTCCGCGCATTGCTCGAGATGTTCGCCGATCGAGCGGGCCTCAGAGCTCTCGCCCATCTGGTACGCAATCAGATCTTCTTCGCTATAGTGCTTCATCGCATACCTCCTGCGACGGGTTCCAGGGCACGCCGAAGCTTGGCGACGGCGCGAAAAACAGCCTGCTTGGCTGAGTTGACGGGGACACCGAGCGCCTCGGCGATCTCCGCCATACCGACCTCTTCCATATGGCGCAGAGTGAAAGCAGTGCGCTCCATCGGGGTGAGGGATGCCATGGCGGCATGCCGCAGCGTCGCCGTCTCCATGTCCAGCAGAGCGCGCTCCGGACCGGCGCGGTGGCTGGCCACCTGCACGGTGCCCTCACCCACCTCGTCGGAGACACGCGGCGCATAGACCGAAAGGTCCCGATTTCTGCGCTCTACCAGATTCATGGCCGTATTCATCGCTATCCTCGTCACCCAGGTTCCAAAGGCAGCATCCTGCCGGAACTCCGGAAGTTTGTTGTAGGCGCGCAAAAAACTCTCCTGCGCCGCCTCTTCCGCATCGGCTTCGTTGCCGGTAATGCGGAATGAGATCCGGAAGACGGCAGCGTAGTGGCGGTCCATCAGAACGCGGTACGCGTCCCGGTCGCCGGCAACTACCCGCCGGATCGCCTCTTTTTCTGCCTTCTCCATTTCGCCTCCTTAGACAGGGGGGATAGGGGTGCGGTTAGGTACGGTGTGAAAATTTTCTACCCCAACCAACGCGATGGAGCATTTTCCCTGTGGGTGCAATGCAGGGCTTCCACATCTATGGGTGTTTTCCGCAATGAAAACGCCGCTGCACGACCGTTCTGGGATGCCCAGAAACAGGGAAAACGCTCTAGAGTCTTCTTATGCCGCAACCACCCTACAGTACCGAACGACTGAGATTCTTCCGTTCCCAGAACCTCGACGAACGTGAAAAGAGAACCATGGATCACATCGAGGAGTTCGGATGGGAGGTTGTTATGATCGATCCCGTCCATGAAGGAACTGGCCGACTTACCTCCAAGGCTGGTACGCAGTGCGCGATACTCCTACAACACCATGGCAACGCTTCGAACATGGTCCTGACGAAGACCACAATTAGGGTTCTAAGCGCTGAAGGCGCGTTCCATATCATCCTGGGGCAACGCCCGGTCCCGGTCACATTGAACGACTAAGGGCTGAAGGCCCGCTCTATAACTCGACGCCCAATGCAGCGCGAATCTTATCGCGGTGAGAGTTATCTTCGTGCCAGCTGAAGAATTCTAACGGGGAGAGCAAAGACCGGGCCCATGTCCCCGAGGGACATGGGGCACCCCGTGCATGGGCTCTGTCTAATTCTTCGATACACCTGAGGTTCCACTCGTGGCGCACTAATGCGTGCTACTGGGATCCTTCACCGCGGCTCGCGAAACTTATTCGCCCGCTGGAACTCTTCCCTCAGCTCCGGAGCGCGCAGATGCTCGCGCAGGTGCTGCAACCGCTGCTCCAAGGCCAGCAACGAGTTCGCCAGCGGCGCCGTATTGGTCATGGCAACATCGCGCCACATGCTATACGGCGAGCTTCCCAACCGTGTCATTTCCCGGAGCGCACGGCCGCCGATGGCCCGCAGATCCGGGTCATCGCCGAACGTATCCTCCAGCAGCGCCGACAACGCGGTCGACACCATCTGCGGCAGGTGTGAGACCCACGCCAGCAACTGATCGTGACGCGCCGGCTCAAGGTCCATCACCTTGGTCCCAATCGCCGACATCCACTCACGCCACGCGGTCTCCTCCACCGTCGTCTCCGCATCGACCGGCGTAAAGATCCACACGGCTCCCTGATAGAGCCCTGCCTCCGCAATAGCGGCGCCGCCGGATTCCTTGCCGGCCATGGGATGCCCGGGCAGAAAGCGTGGTCCTGCAGAGCTGGGAAACAGCCTCTGGGCAACATCCGCGATCTGCACCTTCGTGCTTCCGGTGTCGGTTACAAGCTGGCCTGGCTTCAGCACCGGAGCCAGAATCGTCATCCAGTCCAGGATGGCGAGCACCGGCACAGCCAGCAGTATCACATCGCTCTTCCGTGCAACCTCCACCGCGGCCTCGCGGGTGGAGACAACCTCGTCGATCGCGCCTGACTCGTGGGCGATGAGCAGCTCCGCGGGACTGAGATCGAAGCCGGTGATGTGGCCGGAAAATCCCGCAGCCTTCAGCGCCAATCCCGTGGAGGCGCCGATCAACCCGGTTCCGACAATGAGAAGAGAGTTCACTTACTGGGCGTCCTTGTACTCCTCATACCAGGCCATCTGGATCGCCTCCAGCAGACCTTCGGTCGACTTCATCGGGTCGCCCACAAAATCGGGCAGCTCCGTGACAAGTTTGTGCAGGTCCGTGAAGCGGACGGTGAGGGGGTCCAGGTCAGGAAACTTCTCCTGAAGCTGGATACCGATCTCTTCTGCGTCAGACCATTCAATTTCGCGAGGCATGCATCACTCTCCGACAGTTAGTGTATCCGGCTTCGTTCGGTCAACCAGGGCAACCTGTACTGTACTCAGAGTCTCTACATAAAGTTTTCAACTTTTAACTTGCAACTTTTCCGGGCCTATAATCAGTCCGATACGGGGAAGATTTAGCCATGGCCCTGGGTGAAGCGCGAAAGAAGATGCCGGGAAAGCCGGACAAGATTCCGGACAAGCTGTACTTCC
Source organism: Terriglobus sp. YAF25 (assembly GCF_052113305.1). NCBI lineage: Bacteria > Pseudomonadati > Acidobacteriota > Terriglobia > Terriglobales > Acidobacteriaceae > Terriglobus > Terriglobus sp. YAF25. The sequence goes on along the minus strand of NZ_JBFRCY010000097.1, from coordinate 4,679 downwards.
GCATCGGCGAGGTTGCGCGCCTGTGTGGCGTGCCGGCCTATGTCCTGCGTTTCTGGGAGAGCGAGTTTCCCAACCTGAAGCCCAATAAGGGCGGTACGGGCCAGCGTCTCTACCGCCGCCGCGATGTGGAGATGGCGCTGCGCATCAAGCAGCTCCTCTACGACGAGGGCTACACCATCGCCGGCGCCCGGCAGGCCTTCAAGACCGAGCAGCGCCAGAAGGATGCTCCGGCGACGCTCTTCCGCGTGGAAGAGAACTCAGATCGAAGCAAGATGGACGGTATCCGGCGCGAAGTTCGCTCTCTGGTGGAGATGCTCTCGCAGCCCCCGGGAACCCCTCCAACGACAACCAAACGGCGCGCTTCCGGACGTAAAGCCTCAAAGAATCCTGAGGATTCCGGGAAGCCCGACGCAACAGACCGTTTATTCTGAAAAGACGATGCAGGAATCCCACAAGCTATCGCAAGACGAGCGTCGCGAAATTCGCCGTATCCCGTGCGCTGCCTGACCTGCAGCCAACGACAGTTCGCCAGCATTCCCGTCGCCGGCCTCTCCGTCCCCGCCAGCATCCGTCACTCCCGCGCACCTGGACCGAAGGAGACCTGGAAGAGCTGGACCAACGGATCGGCGGACGATCCCGCGGCACAGAAGTCGCAGACGCCGTCGTACGCTCCCTACACCACGGTGAAGGTCTCTCAGGGACAGAGCTCCAAGAAGGGGCCTGCCGCCAAAGCACCGAAGCGCGCCGAAGAAGACGACGCTATCTGGTAGCGCGCCCCTTTTCCCACCGTTTCCACTTCCCTGTTCTCCTCCTGGGATAAGTGCAGAATCTGCCTTGCCATGAGGTTCACGGGATCGCACGCCCATAAAATCGTCTCAAAAGCGTACGCATGCAGAACAGCCAGGAACAGACGAACAGCAAACAGCCCAGGCTGCTCCGATGGCTGCAATGGCTGAAACCGGGCGCCACGCACTCAGCCTTTTCCGCATCACTGCTGCTCATGGCCGGCAGCGTAATGAGCAGCGGCGTTCTTGCTCTGATACGGCAGAAGCTCATCGCCCACCTCTTCGGCGCCACCAATGCCACAGATGCCTACATCGGGGCCTTCGAGCTTCCCGACATGGTGTACTACTTCCTGATCGGGGGTCTCGCCTCTTCTACCTTCGTCAGCCTGCTGAGCGGCTACAGAGAACGGGGCGAAGAGGCCGAAGGTGACCGTGCCCTCTCCGTAATTCTGAACACCATGATCCTGGCGTTGGGCGCAGCCATTGTTGCCGCCGAATTCTTTGCACCGTGGTACGTCTCGGTCAAGTTTCCGCATTTCGATGCTCCCACAGCTGCTCTATGCGTCAGCCTGACCCGCATCCTTCTGCCGGCACAGCTCTTCTTCTTTGCGGGCGGTGTCTTTGGTTCAAAGCTGATGGTGCAGAAGGTCTTTTTTTTCCAGGCGCTCACACCCAGCATTTACAACCTGGGCATCATCGGCGGAGCTCTCGTCCTGCATAGCCGCATTGGCGTGCACTCTCTGGCGGTCGGCGCTGTCGCGGGCGCTTTCTGTGGCATGTTTCTGCTCAACGTCTTCGGAGCCCGCCGGGAAGGCATGCGCTGGCAGCCTGTACTCGACCTCCGCCATCCGGCCCTGTGGCAGTGGCTCAAGCTTGCTGCACCGCTCATGATCGGCCAGTCCCTTACGACCTGGGACCAATGGATCCGGACCTACTTCGCCTCCCAGGGAGTCGGTGATATTACCCGTCTGGCCTTTGCGAAACAGCTCTTCAATTCGCCAATGAACATCCTTGGACCGGCGGCCGGAGCAGCTTCACTTCCCTTCTTCGCATCGCTCTACAGTCAAGGCAAACTCGCGGAATTCGGTCAGGCAGTCAATCGCGCCGTCACCCGCCTGATGGCTGTCTCTCTGCTGGCCGCCGGATGGATGATCGCCCTGGCCGGCCCGCTGGTGGACGTCACCCTGCGCGGCGGACGCATGGATGAAACCAGTGCGCGGACGACAGCGTGGTTCTTCACCATCTTCTGTCTCTCACTCTTTCTGTGGACCTCGCAGAACTTATACGCGCGGGCATTTTTTGCCGCCGGCAATACATTCACTCCTATGCTCTCCGGCACGATCGTCACGGCAGTCTCCATGCCTGTGTACTGGCTGCTCTTTCATCGTCTGGGCGTTGAAGGTCTGGCGTGGGCTTCGAATGCCGGCATCCTGCTGCATACCTCTGCGCTGGTCGTGTTGCTGCAACGCAATCGACTCACTCCCGTCTCTGGCCTGGAGTTCGGCGAGCTGGGACGAGCCCTTTTAGCCTCTGTCATCGGCTGGGGCGCCATCGCCGCCGGCTTGCACGCATTGCCCGCATTGCAGGGCCACGTTCAAAATCTTTCTGCAATTGCTGGAGCCAGTGTCGTATGGCTTGGTATCGTACTCGTTGTCCTGAAGGCAACTGGCTCTCGCCTGCCAGGACAGATTCTGGGAAGGTTTGCGCGATAAAACATTTTCCCTGGAGGTGTGTCCATGTACGTCCCCGCGCCGCGCACACTTGTCCTTAGATCTTAATGTTGCTTTGCCCATAGAGGGCCACCCGGCCCGGGTGGCCCTTACCTGATTCGCAACTACTTCTTCAGGCCGAAACAGTAGAGCTTGCCATCGTAGGTTCCGGCGTAGAGCTTTCCGTTCGAGATCGTGACATCAGTGAAGTGATTGAAGCCGGTAATGGTGTCGCCGCTCGACCACAGTTCCTTGCCGGTGGTTCCGTCCAGCACATAGACCGTCGCGTGGTTGGACTTCGCCGCACGAATGGTGGAGTCGAAGTTCAGACCGATGTCAGGCCACGCCTGCTGTGTGTTGTCACCGCTGCCATGCGTGATGATCATGCCGTTGGCGATGACCGGAGGATCGCCGCGGAACATGTCACGCGAGATCCAAGCCGGCTCCAGAGAGGGCTTACCCGCCTTGTCCACCAGCTTGAAGGCAGCGACACCGCCCTCTTTCGCCGCAGGCGTCTGCGTGATGGGGAACTTGGTCTGTTCCGGAGCAGCTGGGCCCCAGAACGGCACGACGACCCAGCGCGTACCGGCCTTGTCTTCCCACGAAGAGACAGCACCCCAGCTTCCCGCGTTCTGGAAGTCGGCGGCGAAGTTGCAGAACAACTCCGTGCGATAGAGGGGAGTGTGATGATCCGGCGTTCCACCCAGATTCTTCGGGTCGAGCAGATAGACCTTGCACTCCTTACCCGAGGCCGCCATCAGCTCCCGGCCCTTGTAGTGGAAGACCGTCGGCGTGTTGTTCGGATCGAGGTCGCGCTTGCGCAGCCAGTCCCAGTTAGGCGGCGTGAACCAGTCCTTCGGATGCCAGTTGCCGTCAGCCTGCAGCTCGAAGCCAACCACCGAGTTGCCGATCAGCGGATTCTTCGGATCCGTGGTCACGTCGTAGATACCGTCGCCGGTCGTTGTCCACACTGTGCCGTCATCGGTAATCACCGGTCCACGGCGTCCCCACAGACCACCGCCGCCAGCGAAACCGACTGTCTTGTGTATAGCCTTGGTCTTCAGATCGACGGAGATGATGCCGCCGCGACCGTGATAGTCGGCGAAGATTACCTGATCCTTGTAGAGCTGTACACCGAACTTGTTGATGACGCCGGTTGCTATCGGACCAAAGACCACCTCTCCGGTCGCTGCGTCCAGGCCGACAACATTTCCCTTGCCGTCAACCATGTAGAGCGTGCGCTTGCCGGCAGCGTCTGCATCCGAGATCGCCGGAACACCTGTGGTGCCGCCGGGCCCAAGGAAATTCATGTGCCGCGGATCCGATGGTCCGCTCCGTTGCGTCCCCGGAGGGCCCTGCTGTTGCGGCGGCGCCGGCTCGAAGGTCTTGCGCCATACCTCCGCGCCAGTATCGGCGTCGAAGGCGTAGATCACATCCGAGACACCCAGAACGTAGAGCATGTTCTTGTCGCCGGAGGCAGTCTTCAGTCCGTGAATCGCGAGCGGCGTCATCAGAGCGTGCAGCGCGTGCGGCTTCACGTCGGTCTGGATCGACCACAACAGCGTAAGGTCTTTGACATTGTCCTTGGTCAGGACGGTTTCGTCTTTGGCCCAACCGGAGCGGGCGTTATCACCACCGTCCATCGTCCAGTTCTGCGCGACAGCGGCGCCACAACTCAAGGCGACGGCAGCGAGTGTGATGAGCTTCTTCATACTCTTATCTCCTCAAAGAGCGCATTACCGCTCGGTCGGTACGCCAAAGGCGTACACGGTGTTGTCATGGGTCGAAACATAGGCTCGGCCATTGGCATAGCCAAGCTCGACATGCGAGAAGCTGGTGATCTGCGTTCCGCTGGACCAAAGTTGCTTGCCGGTGGCGGCATCAAGGATGTACAGCGTCGCGGGCTTGGAAGCCTTTTCTACTTCAGCTACCGAATACGCCGATCCGTCCTTCTTCGCCAGGCGCGGACTCTCACCCGTGGAGAGCGCCATCACCAGACCGTTCGAGATCACCGGTCCCGCAGGCGAGACCAGATCACGCGAGACCCACTGCTGCACAAACGTGGGCTTACCGTCTTTCTCTTCGATCTTGAACGCAACGATCGAGCCGGTCGGAGCCGGGCCGTTGGCTCCGGTCTTCGCGGCTGCCGCTCCGCGAATCGAGGCATAAAGCCAGCGGGCATTCC
>NZ_JBFRCY010000096.1:0-9349 GCF_052113305.1 Terriglobus sp. YAF25 | reverse complement strand
AGGCAATAAGCCTTGCGAAGCAGGCAGACGTTGTCATTCTCTGCCTTGGGACGAACGCTCGAGTCGAGGCGGAAGGCCGTGATCGCCGTAATCTGGACCTCGCCGGATATCAGGAAAATCTACTCGAGGCTGTGTTTGCTGCAAACCCTAAGACGGCTGTTGTGCTGATGAATGCTGGGCCTATCGCATCAACATGGGCGCAAGATCATGTGCCGGCGATCCTGGAGGCTTGGTATCCAGGTGAGTTCGGCGGGACAGCGATCGCCCGGGCTCTCTTTGGAATTGATAATCCGGGAGGGCATCTGCCGTATACGGTCTACGCCAGTCTCGACGGTGTCCCTCCGCAGAACGAATACGACGTTTCGAAGGGCTACACCTATATGTACTTCAAGGGGGTTCCTTTGTATCCGTTCGGACACGGATTGAGCTATACCCGCTTCGAGTTCACGGGTCTCAAGATTTCTCCTGAGCCTGTGGCGCAGAGTGGGAAGATATCCATTTCCTTTGACGTTCAGAACACGGGTGAGTTAACTGGCAGCGAAGTGCCACAACTGTATACGCATCAGCGGATCAGCACGGTGGCTCAGCCGATCAGGTCTTTGCGGGCATTTGAACGTATCGAGTTGAAGGCAGGGGAGAAGCGTCACGTGGAGTTCATGGTGCCGGTAAAAGATCTCGCCTACTACGACGTCACACGTCACGACTTCATGGTCGAACCGGGCACATTCGATGTGATGATTGGTGCCTCCTCAGATGACATCCGGCTGCGTGGAAGCGTGCGGGTGGGACCGACGGGCAACGCGCCGAAGAGTTCCGTGAAGAACTGACTCTTCGGCGCAATTGCCGCCGGCGTTCATGCACCTCAGGCTGCGCGGTGAGGAAGTATCCAATCCGGCCGGATGAAATGGCAGGTATATCCATTCGGGATACGTTCCAGGTAATCCTGGTGCTCCGGTTCAGCCTCCCAGAAAGGACCTGCGGGAGCGACCTCCGTCACAACCTTTCCTGGCCAGAGGCCGGAGGCATTCACGTCAGCGATGGTGTCCTCGGCAATTCGCTTCTGTTCCTCCGAGGTGTAGAAGATAGCGGAACGGTAGCTGGCGCCGATATCGTTGCCTTGACGATTGCGYGTCGTGGGGTCGTGAATCTGGAAGAAGAACTCGAGCAGCTTCCGGTAGCTCATCTTGGCGGGGTCGAAGATAATTTCGATAGCTTCTGCGTGGCTGCCGTGATTCCGATAGGTGGCATTGGGGACATCACCACCGGAATAGCCCACACGGGATGAAATGACGCCGGGATAGCGGCGCAGCAGGTCCTGCATGCCCCAGAAGCATCCGCCGGCGAGAATCGCAGTCTCTTGGCTCATGGTTATTTTTGCTCCTTTTCGAACAGCTTCAGGTAGTCGCCGTAGCCTTCGCTCTCGAGCTCGTCTACAGGGATAAAACGCAGCGAGGCTGAGTTAATGCAATAGCGAAGCCCGCCTTGGTCAACAGGACCGTCGTCGAAGACATGGCCGAGGTGACTGTCCGCATGTGTAGAACGCACCTCGGTGCGAACCATGCCGTGAGTGCTGTCTGTGAACTCCTCGACGTGATCACTCTCCAATGGCTTGGTAAAGCTGGGCCACCCGCAGTGGCTGTCAAACTTGTCGAGCGAGGAAAAGAGCGGCTCGCCGGAGACGATGTCGACATAGATCCCGGGCTCGTCATGATCCCAAAATTCGTTTTGAAATGGCCGCTCGGTTCCGCTTTCCTGGGTTATGTGGAACTGCTGAGGCGTCAGACTTGCAACGGCTTCGGGGTCTTTCGTGTAATTTGCCATTGTTTCGGTTTACCTGTCCTTCTCCATATTTGATTGAGGAATCTGCGAGTTGGTTACAAGTGACGACTTTAAATTAGCTGACGTCTTTTGCGGGTCTCCGTGAGGGCCTATCGTGCGATCTCGGCGAGCATTCCAGTGTAGAAATCCTGCAATTTTGCGTGGCGCTCTTCTGCCAGCCGTTTGCCGGTAGGCGTTTGAAAACCTTCACATAGGGTGAGCAATTTCTTCGGAAAATGATCGAGTGCAAAACGCTTGTCATCCGCGAGCCTGTCGAGCGGCTCTGGCTGGTTCGGATGGTAGAGCGCGGAGCCCATACGCCCGGCGGTATAGAAGCAGCGCGCGATTCCGACGTATCCAATCGCATCGAGGCGGTCAGCATCCTGGAGGATGCTTCCTTCCAGACTGGTAGGCGCCACACCCGCCGAGTAGCTGTGACTCTCGATCGCGCCGGCGACGACATCGGTCCTGTCCGGTTGCCACTGGAGCAGCTTGAGAGCCGTCCGGGCCTGATCTGCGGCCAGCGCGGCAGCGCGAGAACGGAGAGGGGAATCTTTCGGGACCTGGACACAGTCATGGAGCAGTACCGCGGCGGCGAGTATCTCCAGATCACCGCCCTCTACCGCCTGGATGACCTTGGCGTTCCGCCAGACACGTTGAAGGTGAGACAGATCGTGGGCTCCGTCCTCGGCCGATGGGAGGTAGCTCTCAAGCTGGAGGAMGAGCTCGTCGTGGGGGTGGAAGGATTCCTGGATCATGGTTTCTACCCTTGATGTTAGCTCTAGAAGCGATGCTGATCAGATAAGACCGAAAGTGCAGAGATGCCACGGGCATTTTCGTGTTGACTCGTGATAAGAACGTGAGTGGGGTCGGGAGACGCCGAGATGGTATCTCCGGGCCAAGGGCCGGCCTCGGGAATCGGGGCCGGTCCGACGGACATCATGACGTGATGCTGTCCAGGCTGAGCCTATATTCGTCGCAGGTCGAAAGCAGAAATGCGCCGGCGGATGCCGAAAAGACCGAATAGCTCAACGGCGGCTCTAGTCCGAGTCCGTAGATCATCGACAAGCCGAAGACAAGAAGCAGCACGCCGCTGAGAAAGGATGCGATCCGTGTCTGCCATCCCACGATAAGAGCGATGCCGAATACGGTCTCCGCGATGGTTGCGATCCAGGCTAATGCAGGCACTGAAGAGGCGGGTATCATCGAGGTCAGCTTCTGGGTGTAGGTGATGAAGTGAGAGAAGTCGCCCCATCCCACGTTTCCCGTTCCCAACGGTCCCCATAGACCAAAGCGATCCGCAACGGCGGAGAGAAATGCTGTCCCAAGCGCCAGACGCAGAAAAACGGTATAGACGTCCTTCGCCTGCCACTTCCTGTCCATCTCACTCCCTCCGAAATAAAGATGATTCGATAAAACTGTTGGCAGCACCCGGATCTCTCCAGGTGCTGAGGATGATCTACTTGACGAGAGTAGAGGTGGGTGCGCCCTTGTCCGTCACGAAGAAGACTATGAACTTCGCAGGAGCCGTGGTGCTGGCGTTCTTACTGACGAGGTGAATGTCCCCTGGCGCTTCATAGAAGCTCTGCCCGGCTGTAAGCGTCATCTGCTTTCCATCTTTTACCTGCATCACCACCGAGCCTTCCATGACATAGACGAAGACGTCGGCGTTGTGCCGATGTACCGCGGTGGATCCGCCGGGCGGGTAATTGACGATGATCATCCTGCCTTCCTTGCCTGGAAGATCCGGCAGGTCTTTGGAGAGCAGGGGAGTTACCTTGGCCTCCTGTGCCGCCAGCGTGCCTGCCATAAGACATAAGAAGATGAGTGCTTTCTTCATGATTTCCTCTCTACTTGTGTGCGCCGGGTTGATACTCCCCGGGAATATAGCGGAAGCCTATGGCGATGCGGTTCCATCCATTGATGGTAATAATCGCCAGGGTGATGTTGACGAGCTCTTCCGGAGAGAAGTACTGCTTGACTCGCTCGTAGACTTCGTCGGGGGCATGTCCGTCCGTGATCAGTGTCAGAGCCTCTGTCCATTCCAGGGCGGCGCGCTCGCGATCGGTGAAGAACGGAGCCTCTCTCCAGGCTGAAAGTGTATAGAGTCGCTGCTCGCTCTCGCCCTGCGCACGCGCATCCTTCGAATGCATATCGAGGCAGAAGGCGCATCCGTTGATCTGGGAGGCACGCATCTTGATCAGTTCAAGGAGCGACGGTTCCAGCTTTGACGCCTTACTGAGAAATGCTTCCAGGCCAAGCATCGCGTTGTAGCCCGCGGGGGAGGTTTTCTGCGCGTCCAGTCGTGATTGCATCTCGTTGATCTTCCTTTCCCTTTCAGAATAGAGCGCGACGGACCATCAGAAAGGTCCATAATCGAAACGTTGAGTAGTCCACTTTTGAGACAGGATATGCAGCGACGATGCCGAAGAAGGAGACATTCCAGGATCTGGCCCTGACTGCACCCAAAGGCGAGCAGGAGCTGTGGCGTTGGCTTTACACCGAGCTTCGCGCCGCAATCCTCAGCGGCAGACTGAAACCCGGAGCCAGACTTCCATCCACGCGCAGCCTGGCAAAGCAACATAGCCTCTCGCGGGGGACGGTCGTCGCTGCCTTCGATCAATTGCTGTCGGAGGGATACATACGAACCCAGGTCAGCTCCGGAACTTATGTCGCCCCCATCATGCCGGACCAGTCGCTGCAGCCCAGCCGCGGCCGCTCCGCTCTAACGCTGCCGGCCTCCAAAGCGACGCTGTCGAAGCGCGCCCGCGCGATGATTCACGGAATTGATGTTCTGGCTCCGTCCCACTCGGTGGGTAAGGCTTTCCGATCCTACGAACCAGCGATCGATCTCTTCCCGGTGGAACTGTGGTCGCGGGTTGCGTCAAGAGTGCTTAGACACGCGCCGCGGTCGCTCTACGGGCACGGGGCTGCCGCCGGTTATCAGCCCCTGCGGCGGGCAATCGCGGAATATATTGGCGGGGCGCGCGGCGTCCGTTGTGTGCCGGAGCAGATCATTGTTACCGCAGGGGCGCAACAAGCATTGGATCTGGTGGTGCGCCTTCTGCTGGACCCGGGCGATCATGTCTGGATGGAAGATCCCGGCTATTCGGGAACCACGCAGACCCTGCGTGCGGCCGGAGCGAAGATTATTCCGGTGCCTGTCGATCAGGATGGTCTCGACGTAAAAGCCGCACGCAAGCTGTCGCCGAGGGCGAGGTTGGCATACGTCACTCCAGCGAATCAGTTTCCCCTGGGCGTCACCATGTCTGCCGATCGCCGCTTGGAGCTCTTGAACTGGGCAGCGAATGCCGGCGCCTGGATTGTGGAGGACGACTATGACGGTGAGTACCGCTATCACGGACGCCCGGTTGCCGCACTGCAAAGTCTGGATCACTCCGGTTCGGTCATTTATATCGGCACCTTCACGAAGATGCTGTTTAATGCACTTCGTGTGGGTTTCATGGTGGTGCCGGAGCGATTGGTAAACGCATTCGAAGCCGCGCGCAGTTTTGTCGATCGCCATCCTCCAACACTTGACCAAGCGGTTCTTGCCGAGTTCATTACGGAGGGACATTTCGGCCTTCATGTGCGAAAGATGCGCCAGATCTACCTGGAACGTTTATCCGTCCTTAAGGAGGCAGCCCAAAAACATCTCAATGGTCTGCTGGCTATCGAGGACGCCGCGGCAGGTATGAGAACCATAGGCTGGTTGCCGGCCGGGGCATCCGACAGACTGGCGGCGAAGCAGGCGAGCATGCTTGGACTCGAGGTGGGCGCGCTCTCGGCGTTCGCAATCAGGAAGAAACCAAAGCCTGGCCTGATTCTTGGATTTGCCGGCTGTACTCCAAACGAGCTTCGCAGAGGCGTCTCTGTACTATCGACTGCTCTCACCAGCACTCGACAGTAGGGTCAACCCACGAACCATGGAGAAACCTGGCTGCAGGTAGTCTGATATTCTTGCTTGCTTGTAGCGCTTCGTAACCATCATCGTTGAGGTTCGTAGGCACTCTTTATGCAGAAAGCTTCATCGTCTTTCGTCGTTCTACCGCAGGAACCGATGGCCCTACCGCACCCGCATGAGTTCTTCCGCGATGCCCGGCGGTTGGAAGAGCGTCTACGGCAGGTAGTGCAAGGGGAGGTTCGCTTCGATGAGGCCTCTCGGGCACTGTACGCTACGGATGCATCCAACTATCGCCAGGTTCCCATCGGTCTCGTTGTCCCTCGTACCATGGACGATGTGATTGCTACGGTAGGGGTCTGCCGGGAGTTCGGCGCTCCCGTACTGTCACGTGGAGGCGGTACCAGCCTTGCCGGTCAGTGCTGCAACGTGGCGGTCGTGCTCGATTTTTCGAAGTACCTGCGAAACATCACATGGCTCGATCCGAGCCGGCGTCTCGCACATGTAGAGCCAGGTATCGTGCTCGACGCACTTCGAAATGAAGCGGAAAAGCATGAGCTTACCTTTGCGCCGGACCCCGCGACTCATAGCCGCTGTACGCTCGGCGGCATGATCGGCAATAACTCCTGCGGTGTGCACGCTCTTATGGGCGGCAAGACCGTCGACAACATCGAGAAACTCGACATCCTGCTCTACGACGGCACGCGGATGACCGTTGGGCGCACGAGTGAAGAGGAGCTGGCAGCCATCATTGCAGCCGGTGGCAGGAAAGGGCAGATCTACGCCGGACTCAAACTTCTACGTGATCGATACTCGCAACTTATTCGCGAGCGATATCCCGACATCCCTCGCCGCGTCTCGGGCTACAACCTCGATCAGCTTCTTCCCGAGAACGGATTCAATGTGGCACGTGCTCTCGTAGGGAGCGAGGGAACCTGTGTCACGGTTCTGGGTGCGACCTGCGAGCTCAAGGCAAGTCCCCAGCACCGCCGTCTGGTTGTCCTGGGTTTCAAGGATGCTTTTCTGGCTGCTGATCATGTTCCGCTTGTACTCCGCCACAGCCCGATCGGACTTGAAGGATTCGATGGCATGCTGGTGGATTACATGCTGCGCAAGAATCTCGCCGTGGATGACGTTACGCTTCTGCCTCCTGGGCGCGGATTTCTGCTGTGTGAGTTTGGGGCGAACTCTCCGCAGGAGGTAGAGAGCATCATTGACCGGTTCGTAGAAGACGCGAAGTCTTACCCTGAACAGCCCAGTGTCGATCGCTATTCTCCCGCCGAAGCCGCCCGGGTTTGGAAGGTGCGCGAATCAGCTTTGGGTGCCACTGTCTTCGTTCCTGGCGAGCGGCATAGGTGGGAGGGCTGGGAAGATTCTGCGGTCCCGCCCGAGAAACTGGGCCAATATCTTCGCGACCTGTTACATCTGATCAACTCCTACGGTTACAGCACCCCAATCTATGGACACTTCGGGCAGGGCTGCGTTCACATGCGCATCACCTTCGACTTCAGTAGTGTGCAGGGCGTAGCGAGCTTCCGTCGATTTCTTGAAGAAGCGGCAGAGATCTGCTTGAAGTATGGCGGGTCCTTCTCCGGTGAACATGGCGACGGCCAGGCGCGCGGCTTCCTGCTTCCGAAGATGTTTGGTCCTGAACTGATGGAGGCATTCCGCGAATTCAAAGCGTTATGGGACCCCACAAATGCCATGAACCCGGGAAAGATGATCGATCCCGTTCGGGTCTACGACGCCACGGAAAATCAACGCATTGGGCCAGCGTACTCACCCGCGACGCCGAAGACATGGTTTACCTATCCCGGCGACAACGGACTCTTTAGCGCAGCGACCACCCGGTGCGTAGGTGTAGGAGCGTGCCGCAAGGTCGATCAGGGAACAATGTGCCCGTCGTACATGGCAACCCGTGAAGAGAAGCATTCCACACGTGGCCGGGCGCACTTGCTTTTCGAAATGCTTGAGGGGACAACGATCAAAGACAGATGGCTGAACGAAGAAGTGCGTGACGCCCTCGACCTTTGCCTCTCCTGCAAGGCTTGCAAGACCGAATGCCCGGTAAACGTTGACATGGCTACGTGGAAGGCAGAGTTTCTTGCCCACTACTATGGCCATCATAACCATCCCATGCAGCATTATGCCTTCGGCTTCATGGACCGTTGGGCCCGGTTCGCTTCGTTAGCGCCGCGTCTCGCGAACCTGCCCGGCAAGATCGGGGTTACGTCCTCCTTCATGCGCCGTCTTCTACACATTGCCCCGCAACGCAAAATCCCTCAGTTTGCCCCAAGAGACTTCCGTAGGGAGTGGAATACTCGTCACGGATGGAAGCCGGCAAACGCGCAGGCGGACGTTATGTTGTGGCCCGATACCTGGAATAACTACTTCCACCCAGATGTGCTCCACGCTGCGCATCGCGTGCTGGAGCAGGCGGGAGCTCCCGTCACCGTTCCGCAACATCACGTCTGCTGCGGACGTCCTCTTTACGACTTTGGTTTTCTTGACGCTGCGAAGAGCTACCTGAGTCAGATCCTCGACACCTTCGCGCATCAAATCATGGCAGGCATTTCGGTGGTCATGCTGGAACCGAGCTGTGCCAGTGTCTTTCGTGATGAGCTTCTGAACTTCTTTCCGGACGATCCGCGTGCACAGCGGCTCGCGAAACAGACGGTGATGCTAAGCCAGTATCTGAGCACTACGATGTCTCTCAGGCGCTCGCCGAACGAGTTCTGCTTCCCGCTGTCCGATCTGCCCGCCCAGAAGATGTAATCGTCGCGAACGGATTTTCCTGCCGAGAGGCTGTGGAACAGAATAGCTCGCGACGAGCCGTTCACCTGTCACAGGTGCTCGCGGGCGAAGTTTAGCAATTGGGCATTCCTGTACGCATTCCACGTGACCTTAGCAGGCTTGCCGGCGCAGCTATTTCGCGCAAAATGGGTTATGGGCGCTGGGCAGCGTCAGGACATTGATCGACAGGGGTTGGAGAATAGCTTTGCCCTTTTGGAATTTCTTTCCCTGCAGGTGTGGCACTGTGCCGTCCTGACCGACCTTCAGTTCCTGCCCATTGAGAAGAACTGTCTTACTCAGCAGATCGGGTGACGTGAGAGTGTATCGGCCGCCGTCGATCGGCACTTGTATCGTTTGTGCATTTGTCTTGCTTAGGTTCAGTAAAAGGACGGAGACACCTCCGGGCGAATCCTTCATGCACTGTGCGTATGTGCGCAGCTCTGAAGTTTGGGGAAGGCCGGGATCAAGAGAACGTGTCCCCATCGTTTGCTTCCATAGCAGGGAAGCCCAATAGTTGGGACGCGGTTCGTAAGTTTCCTCATCGATCATGCCGTAGTCGCTGCTCGCGAGCGTGTTGTACATAATCGACTTGACGCCGCTCTGTGCCAGGGTTCCGAACTGATCCAGAAGTCTGAAGCTGTCAACGAACTCTGCCGCCCAGGTATCACCGCCGCAGGAAGCTTCTCCCGTCTCGGTGAGCCACATCGGTTTACCGGGAAGGAATTTGTCGCGAAGCTCGGTGAAGTAGGCATGCGCCACCTTGCCGCGGTCGAGCCAATCCTGCGTCAGAAGCTCCTTGATCTCTGTGCCTTCGTCGCGAGCGCAGCGATGCGATCG